>CAYQVL010000071.1:0-7790 GCA_964420825.1 uncultured Sphingomonadaceae bacterium | reverse complement strand
GGAGTCGCAGACGTCGGCTTGCCGACAATATGACAACTCGGGCGTGCTCCAGCGCCGCTATATCCACGGGCCGGGGATCGACGATCCGGTCGTCTGGTACGAAGGCGGCGGCACGACCGACCGCCGCTTCCTGCTCAGCGACGAGCGCGGCGGCGAAAAAGACCGATCCGTCGGCACTGTAGCCGTTGAAGAAATAGCGGTCGTAGAAATTGCGGTCGGCGCCCGAAACCGCCATCGGCTCAGGCGTCTGGTGGAGCGGATAGTCATCGCCTTTGGTCAGCATCGTCGCCGGGTCTCCTCGGCGCGCACGTTGGCACAGACGCGAATAGCGCGCAAAGCCTGAACGGCTCGATCGATCTCCTAGGGGTGTGCGGCGCTGATTTGCCCGCCCAAATGCGCGAATGCGACGTCGGCGGCGATCGACACCGGCGCGCCGATCCGGCGTTCGAGTTCGGTCAGCCGGTCGGGCCGCTCGCGCAAATAGGCCGCGACCGCCGGGTGCGCCGCGATCGTTCGCATGCCTGTCCCCGGCGTTCGCTCCGCACGCCTCAGCATGGCGCGCGCGGCAAAAGCCGCCGTGTCATACTGCGCCAATTCGAGCAGCGAAGCGCGTTTTTTACGCCGAATGGCCTGCAAAAAGCCAAAACCGTTGACCGCGGTGCGTTCGAAAGGCTGCGGAAGCGCGGCATCGAATGCCGCTGCCGCTGCCTGGCGTTCGGTCCTGACCGGCAACGTCGGCAGGTCGACGCCGATCGACCCCGCGATGTCGAGCCGCCTGATTGCCTCGCCCGCCGCTTTCGCGCCGGCGATAGCGAGCTCGGCCGGCGGCAGCGCGCCATCGACGTCGATCACCGTCATCGCCGGGGTCAGCGCAACCCGCAGCGCGCCGCCCGGAAACATCACCGCGCCGCTTACCGCCTGCTCGAGGAGTTCGGACCAGCCCGCCGCTTCGATCCTGTCGGGATCATGCGATCCGAGTCTGGTCACGGCGATGCCCGTGGCCGCCAATCGATCGGCCAGCGCCGGAGCCGGGGCCGCGCCGGTCGCATCGGGCGCGTGGCGCGCCCTGGCGAGCTTGGCCCGGCCCGACTCGGCGATCGCGCTGCGCACAATCTCGACGAACAGCGCCGCGCCTTCGGTCACGTCTTTGGAAAGAGGTGTAATTAACGCCTCTTCGCCGCTCGCCAACATCAACATTCCGGTGCGTTTGCCCGGCAGTATCGTCGTCAGCCGCGCCTCGCAGATCGCTCCGGGCTGCGCGGCGTCGCCCTCGGCCTCGATCCGCGCCTCGAGGATCCGGCCGTCCGCGACGAGCGCCGCGCGCGCTTCGCCGATCCCGGTTTCGTAGAGCCACTCAGCCAAGCGTATAGCCCGCGGATTCGAGCAGCACGCGCGTTTCGTAAAGCGGCAAGCCGATCACGCCCGAATGGCTTCCCGAAAGAAAGCGCACCCAGGCTTCGGCGCGACCCTGGATCGCATAGCCGCCCGCCTTGCCGCGCCATTCTCCGGTCGCGAGATAAGCGGCGATCTCATCGGGGGTCAGGCGCTTGAAGGCAACGATGCTGGTCGACAGCCGGTGCCGCGCCGCGCCTTCGCGATCGATCAGCGTCACCGCGCAATGAACGCGGTGGCGGCGGCCCGAGAGCAGCCTCAGGCAATCGCGCGCGGTCGCTTCATCCTCGGCTTTGGGAAGGATGCGCCGGCCCACGGCAACGACGGTATCGGCGGCGAGGATCAGGCTGTCAGCATGGCGCAGAGCAACCGCCGCGGCCTTTTCCGCCGCCAACCGCATCGCATGATCGCGTGGGAGCTCGGCGCGCATCGGTGTTTCATCGATATGGGCCGGATCGATCGCGTCCGGCGTCACGCCGAGCCGCGCGAGCAAATCGCTGCGGCGCGGGCTGGCGGAGGCGAGGATGAGGCGCATTGCCATGCGCGGCGCGGTTACTTGAACCGGTAGGTGATACGGCCCTTGGTGAGGTCGTAGGGCGTCATTTCGACGAGCACCTCGTCACCGACGAGGACGCGGATGCGGTTCTTGCGCATCTTGCCGGCGGTATGGCCGAGGATTTCGTGATCGTTTTCGAGCCTGACGCGGAACATGGCGTTGGGGAGAAGCTCCACCACCTGTCCGCGCATCTCGAGAAGTTCTTCTTTCGCCATGGGGCCTCATATTCGTCAAAATTCGCGCCGCCATAGCCCGAAGCGGCAGGAAAGGGAAGCGAAGCGCGCAGTTTCACAGGTGCGACAATTTGCGACATTTTTTTGCGCATCGGGCACAGTTGCACGACAGGCTGGCGGCTAAAGCGACGGCGATATTTCCACCGGGCAGATGGCGAGTGATTGATGCCGCCCGCGCCAACATGAGTAGCGTATCGATGCCAAGTTCCTTCCGTTCTCTCGGTTCGATGATCGCGCTATCGGCGCTCGCTGCCGCCCAGGAGGTCAACGCACAGGCGGTGCGGCCCGGCGAGGCCGTCACGGCGGACGATGGTGATGCGGCGGGCAACGAGGTTATCGTCGTCACCGCGACGCCGGTGCGCGGACTGGTCATCGGCGATATTCCTGCCGAACTCGAGCTCGATGCGCGCGACGTCGCAGGATATGGCGCATCCTCGATCGAGGATCTTCTGAGCGCGATCGCACCGCAAACCGGGTCGGCGCGTGGACGCGGCGGCGGGCGGCCGGTGATCCTGCTCAACGGCCAGCGCATATCGAGCTTCCGCGAGATTCGCGACCTGCCGCCCGAGGCGATCGAGCGCGTCCAGGTTTTTCCCGAAGAACTGGCGCTGCGCTATGGCTACCGCCCCGACCAGCGCGTCGTCAATTTCATCCTCAAACCCAATTTTGCGTCGTTCAGCGCCGAAGCCGAACATGGCATCGCGACGCAAGGCGGCTACAGCGCGAGCGAGTTCGAGGCGACGCTGACGCAGATCGGGGAAAGCGGGCGGCTCAATATCGACGTCGAGTACAAGCCGGTTTCGCAGCTGCTCGAAAGCGAGCGCGGCATCGTCCAGCCGCGCTCCGACGATCTTGGGCTCGCCGACAATGGAGATTTCCGCACGCTGATCCCGGCGAGCGACACGATCGAGATCAACGCCAATCTCAACCGCAAGCTCTCCGATACGGCGTCGCTGACGCTGAGCGGCGAATACAGCCATGGTGACAGTAGGGCGTTACTCGGCCTGCCCTCGGTCAGCCTGACCGTGCCGGCTGCGAGCCCGTTCGCGCGGCAGGCCGGCGACGAGACGGTGTTTCGCTATCTGCCCGCCGCCGGCGGCGGGCTGGCACGCGACACCGAGACGAGAAACGCCGAAGCCGGGCTGACGGCCAACGGCCTGCTCGGTGAGTGGCGCTGGTCGCTTACCGGCAACTACAGCCGTGCGCTGACCATCACCGATACCGAACGCGGCCCTGATACCGCCGGGCTGGTGGCGCGGATCGCCGCCGGCAATCCGTTGCTCGATCCCTTCGCGCCGACGCTCGGCGCCGGGCTCGGTTTCACGCGCGACACCGCGCGCAGCCTCGGCCAGACCGCCGACGCCAATTTTACCATCGCCGGATCGCCGTTGCGCCTCCCCGCGGGGCCGCTGACGCTGAGCGCGACAAGCGGTTTCGAATGGCGCGCGATCGATAGCCGCAGCAACGCCGCCGGCATCGTCACGCACGCAAACCTTAACCGCCGTCGCGGTTTTGCGCGCGCCAATGTCGATATTCCGATCACCAGCCGCCGCGAAGCCTTTGGCGAATTTATCGGCGATCTCACGCTCAACGCCAATTTCGGCTATGGCGAGCTCAGCGATTTCGGCGGCCTGGTCGAATATGGCTATGGCCTCAACTGGAAACCGATCGAAGGGCTGAGTTTCCTCGCCAGCGTTATCGGCGAACAAGCCGCGCCCAGCGTCCAGCAGCTCGGCGATCCCGCAATCGTCACGCCCAACGTCAGCATCTTCGATTTTGCCAACGGTGCAAATGTGTTCGCGGACCGCATAACCGGCGGTAATCCGGCGTTGCTCGCCGAGGACCGGCGCGATTTCAAGCTCGGTGTCAACTATCAGTTCAGTGAAAATCCCGATGTCCGGCTGATCGCCGAATATATCCGCAACCGCAGCGACGACGTCACCTCGGCCTTCCCGCTACTGACCCCCGAGATCGAAGCGGCCTTTCCCGACCGCGTGACCCGCGACGTCGCCGGCAATCTCGTCAGCATCGATGCGCGGCCGGTCAATTTCGCGCAAGTGCGCAGCGAGCGCATTCGCTATGGCGTCAATCTGAGCGGCCGTCTGGGCCGCGGCGAGGAACGCGGCGCAGGCCGGCGTGACGGCGGGCGGCAGCGCGGCGAGGGCGATGGGCGACGCGGGCCGCGTGGAGGCGGCGCGCCTTCCACTGGCGAGCCGAGCGGCGATAACGCGGCGCAGACCAATCCAAGCTCCCCTGCCGGAAGCGAACCACGCCCCGCCCGGCAACCCGACCCGAGCGCCTTCTTCCGACGCGGCAGGGGTGGCGGAGACGATGGCGGACGCTGGCAGCTTTCAGCCTATCACACCTGGCGGCTCGACGAGGCCGTGCTGATCCGCCCGGGCGTCGCCGAACTCGACCTGCTCGACGGTTCGGTCACCGGCAGCTCGACGCCGACCGCGCGCCATTCGGTCGAGTTGGAGGGCGGGGTGTTCATGAATGGTATGGGGCTGCGCGCGTCGGCCGAATATACCGGCAGCGCACGGATCGACGGCAGCGGCCTGCCGGGATCGAGCGACTTGTTTTTCAACGATATCTTCACGCTCAACCTGCGCGCATTCTTCAATTTCGACAGCCGCGAAACCATCGTCGAGGACGTTCCATTCCTTCGCGGCAGCCGGCTGGCGCTGCGCGTCGACAATGTTTTCGGCGGTGTGCAGCGCGTCACCGACAATGAAGGCGTTGTGCCGCTGGCCTACCAGCCGGGATTCCTCAATCCGCGCGGGCGCTATGTCGAGTTGAGCTTCCGCAAGCGTTTCTAGGCGCGGCCGACGATCCGCTGAGCCTTGTTGATCGCCCGCCAGGCGAACGATTTGGCATGGTTCTGATGCGGAAAGCGCTTGGGCGGCGCCGGATCGACGCCGAGGCGGCGAAGCGCCGCGTTCATCGCGCGCGCATATTGTTCGCGATAGGCCCATTCGGACTGCCAGGTGACCGAGAGCGAAAGCGCGACGGCGGGCCCGTTCTTTACCCAGTGCGGCGCCTTGACCGGCACATAGATCGCTTTTCCCGGCGTCAGTTCGAATGACGTTCCCTTCGCCGCGAAACGCTCTTCCCAGCGAAGGTTGCGGTGACCGCCGCGATGAAACGCTTCATGGCTTTGCCCCGGGGCGATCTCGTCGTCGCCCGCGGGGAAGACCGTCATCGTCTTGGCTCCCTTGAGCTGAAGCAGGATATTGTGCTCGGGGTCCATATGAAAAGGCGTCACAGCGTTGGGCGACGAGATGAAAATGAAGCCCTCGAGCTTGTGCATCGCGCCGGTCGCGTCGTGCACGGCGGGTGCAATCTCGGCGAGGGTTTCGTGAAGCAGCGCCTTGTAGACCGGATTCTGCTCGATGAACTTGAGCACCATCCAGCTGCCGTTGTTTTCGATGCCGCGGAGCGTTTCGACGATGCCGAGACCGTTGTCGGGCACGGCGTCGGGATCGATACCGACCGGCAAATCGGCACGATTATATTCGACATCGACCGGCCGCATCGAGACCGCCAGTTCGCCAAGCGCCTCGAACGACAGCAGCGGATGATCGCGCATCGCATGATCGAGCACGATCGGCGTTTCGGGATAGGCGGCGGCGAGCGCATCAAGCGCGGCCGGGCCAAAGACACGGTCGCCGGTCATGCGGGCCTCCGCCCGAATAGCCGTTGGACCGCGCGCACGGCCGCCGCGCTCCGCTCGGCCGTCCGGCACAAGCGATAGACAAGCGCATTGCGGCGCCCGCCGAGCGCCACCGAAACGCGGACGACGGTGCGCCGCTCACGCCAGATGCTGTTGATCATCGGATGGTTTTCGGTGGCGCAACTGTCCATCCAGGCAATGCCGGGTCGGTCGAGAATCCTTAGATTGTAACGCTGGAGCAATACGCCGGGCGAATAGCGCGCATAGGCTTCATCGAAGGCGATCTTGAATGAGAATGCGCCCGGGGCGGTGACGAAATTGACGAGTATCGCTATGGCTTTGCCGTCGATATCGATACGCTGGATGTCGAGCTTTCCCAGTTGATGCGCGTTGAAACAGACGGTTTGGAAGAATGCGGCGAGCTTGGGATCGCAGCCCAGCGCCGAGCCCGCTTCGCCCTTCCAGCCGTTCGCTTCGAGCGCGAGAAATTCGGCGAGCCATGGCTCGCAATCCTCGTCCGGCCCAAGCGATCGATAGCCGACCACGCCGCATTCCGCGAGACGCTTGGCAAGACGGTCGATCTCCTTGCGCTTCTTCTTGCGCACCGCGAAAGCCCAATAGGCGTGCGGATCGAGGTCGCTGGCGAGCAGCGCGCGTTCGGTGCGATGAACGATTGCACTCGGCCTTGCCCCGGCAAGCGCAGCCGACTTCAATCCATTGAAGAGCAGACTGCCGTCGGTCAGCCCATTGACGTGGAACAGTCCTCTCGCCCAATCCTGCTCGTCGAGCGCGTCGAGCAAGACCGTCCAGAACGCCTCCTCCATCCCGCGGCGCACGATCGGCGCGCCGAGAAAGCTGTTGTTATGAACCCAGTTTTGCACATTGGCGATCGGTATCCGGCCATATTCCGGCTTGACGGTCAACGGAATCAGCCCGGCGAGTAGGCCGTCGGTCGAAACGATCGCCGCGAGACGCACATCATCGCGTTCGGCGAGCAGCGCTATCGAGGGTTCGAGAAACCAGCGTTCGGAAAAGCAGTTGGCTTCGGCGACGGCGTCGGCAAGCACGCTCCATTGGGCGGCAATTTCGGCGGGCAGCGCATCGGCGGGATAGAATTGGCAGTGTAGCTCGCGCACCGTCGCTATGCGAGGCGCGCGCCGGACAGGCAGGTGCTGGGCCGCGTGACGCCGGTGATTCGGTAATGACAATGCTTCGCCGGCATGCATGCGCGCAGATCCTCGCCAACTTCCCGCCAGACTATAATTCGGCAGGGTTAAGGCCTGCTTGATGCACGCGGTTAGCGGAAACGGTTAATCACGAGCCGGCGCTGCAAAGAAAAGGCCCCACCGGACGCGAGTCGGGCGGGGCCAAGGTTCAGGAAAGCATCGACTGCCCGATTCGCGGAGCGATTGCAATCTTCACTATCGTGCAAGGACAAGCCCGTCCGGATCGGTCCGGACGGGCTTTTCAGCGTAGCTTTGACAGCTCTTAGACGGCGCCGCCGGCCAGCGCGGCGAGCAGCAGCAATGCGACGATATTGGTGATCTTGATCATCGGATTGACGGCCGGACCGGCGGTGTCCTTATAGGGATCGCCGACCGTATCGCCGGTGACCGCGGCCTTATGGGCTTCGCTGCCCTTGCCGCCATGGTTGCCGTCTTCGATATATTTCTTGGCGTTGTCCCAAGCGCCGCCGCCCGCGGTCATCGAGATCGCGACGAACAGCCCCGAAACGATAACGCCGAGCAATAACGCGCCGAGCGCGGCAAAGCCGTTCGCCTGGCCCGCGACCAGCGTGATGACGAAATAGACGACGATCGGCGCGAGCACGGGCAGCAGCGATGGAATAATCATTTCCTTAATTGCCGCCTTGGTGACGAGATCGACGGTACGGGCGTAATTCGGCCGCGACGTACCGTCCATAATCCCCTTGTCG
>CAYQVL010000070.1:0-7848 GCA_964420825.1 uncultured Sphingomonadaceae bacterium | reverse complement strand
CGTCGACCTTCGGTTATTTCGCCCTCGTCCGCGCGGGCATGTTCGAGCTTCTTGTGCGCGTTCTCGATCATCACGATCGCCGCATCGACCATCGCGCCGATCGCGATCGCGATCCCGCCCAATGACATGATGTTGGCGTTCACCCCCTGAAGATGCATGACGATAAACGCGGCAAGTATGCCCACGGGAAGCGTCAAAACCGCGACCAGCGACGAGCGGAAATGGAGTAGAAACAGCCCGACGACGAGCGCGACGACGATGAATTCCTCGGCGAGTTTTTCCCAGAGATTTTCCACCGCGCGTTCGATCAGCGCCGAACGATCGTAGACCGTTACGATCTCCACCCCGGGCGGCAGACCGTCACGCAGCTCTTCGAGCCTGTGCTTGACGTCTTCGATCACCGACAGGGTGTCGGCGCCCTGCCGGACGACGATCACGCCGCCGACGACCTCGCCCTCGCCGTTGAGTTCGGCGATGCCGCGGCGGAAATCGGGCACGAGCTGCACACGCGCGACATCGCCGACCGTCACCGGCGTGCCGCCACCGCTCACTTCCAAGGGAATGTCGCGAAAATGATCGAGCGTTTCGAGGTAGCCGCCGACCCGGACCATGAATTCGGCGCCGCCCTGTTCGATCACCGAACCGCCACTTTCCTGATTGGCCTGCTTGACCGCATCGATCACCTGGCCGACCGAGACGCGGTATATTTGTAGCCGCTCGGGATCGACCTGGACCTGATAGGAACGCACCATGCCGCCGATGCTGGCGACCTCGGCGACACCTTCCACCTCTTGTAGCTGAAACCTCAGATACCAGTCCTGGAGCTCGCGCAACTGGCCGAGATCATGCTGCCCGGTACGATCGACGAGCGCATATTCATAAGCCCATCCGACGCCGGTCGCATCGGGCCCGAGCGTCGGCGTTACGCCGTCGGGAAGCTGATCGGTGGCCTGACTCAGATATTCTAGCGTTCGCGATCGCGCCCAGTAGAGGTCGGTCCCGTCCTCGAAGATTACCGTCACATAGCTGTCGCCGAAAAAGGAAAAGCCGCGCACGTCCTTGACCTGCGGTGCCGAAAGCATCGTCGTGGCGAGCGGATAGGTCACTTGCGCTTCGACGATATCGGGCGCCTGTCCCGCATAGGGCGTACGAATGATGACCTGCACGTCCGACAGATCGGGAATGGCGTCGAGCGGCGTCCGCATCACCGAATAGGCGCCCGCGATCGCCAGAAAGGCTACGCCAAACAATACCAGCAGCCGATTGGCCGCCGACCAGCGGATGATCGCTTCGATCATCGCGCCGGCGCCTTGGCGATCCGTTCGATAATATAGCGATCGCCCTGCTGTCTGGGCTGGAAGCGGAACTGCACCCGGTCTCCGGTGCGCAGTCCGCGCAGTTGCCCGGGGTTGCGGACACCGAAGGTCATCGTCATCGGCGGCCAGTTCATCGCCGGAACCGGGCCGTGCTCGATCGAGACGGCGCCCTGCGGCGTGTTGATCGCCCGCACGCGACCACTCGCCGATGCCAGGTCGCCGGTGGCCGGCGCGACGGACGCATTGGCCTCCAGCCGCTCGACAATGCCCGATAGCGAGGCTTCGGAATCGATCAGGAACTGACCCGATGTTACCACTTCATCGCCAGCTTCTATGCCCTCGAGGATCTGCGTCCACTCGCCCGCCTCGCGGCCGATACGCACTTCGACGGGTACGAAACCGCTCTCGCGCTTGACGACCACGACGGTGCGGCGGCCGGTATCGATAACCGCTTCGCTCGGCACGACAAGCGCCATGCCGCCCGTGCCCTGGATCAGGATATTGGCGAACATTCCCTCGAGCAATCGTCCCCCCGGATTGGCGATCGTGATGCGGACCCGCGCCGTGCGCGCCTCCTGGTCGAGCGACGGGTAAAGATAGTCGATCGTGCCCTCCCGAACATCGTCGGGATAGGCTGGGAAGCGGATCTCGACGGGCAAGCCCGTATGAATATCGCCGATCGCGGCTTCGGGAACTTCGGCGACAACCCAGACGCGCGACAGCCCGGCGATTGTCACGATCGATTGGCCAAGCTGAACCTGCGCGCCCGGGCGCGCACCGATCCGCGTGACGACGCCCGATGCCGGCGCGTAGACCGGATAGGTGCGTTGCGGCGCGCCGCCGCGCTCGAGTTGCCGGATCTGGGCGTCGGGCAGCCCCAGCAGGCTCAGCCTGCTGCGAGCGGCGGCCCGGAGACTCTGCGGCGCGACGTCCTGCGGCATCGCGAGCACCGCGCGGTATTCATATTGCGCGGTCAGCAGCTCAGGCGAATAGACGCTGGCGATCCGGCTGCCACGCTGCACCGGCTCGCCTTCGGCGCGAACGCCGAGATATTCGACAAATCCGGAGGTCAGCGTTTGCACCTCGGAGATCAGCCGCTCGTCGATCTCGACGCGGCCAATGGCAGGCACGGTCGGCGCGATGTCACGAACCTCGGCCACAACCACGCGAATGCCGAGATTCTGAATCATCGCCGGCGATACCCTCACGCCGCCTGCTACTTCGCTCGCGCATTTGGGGATCAGCTCCATGTTCATAGGCGACATACCGGACTGCTCGAAATGCTGATCGGGCACCATCGGATCATACCAATAGAGCACCTCTTCGCCGTCGCACACGGAGCCATCGGCCGATTCTTTACCGCCCGCTCCGAGCAGCCAGTAGCCAAGCGCGCCCGCTGCGACCGTAGCCAGGATCGCTCCCAGAACGATCAGTAATTTGCGGCGGTCTATCGAGCGGACGCTCGCCAGAATTCGGGCTCGGTTCATGATGCGCACTCGTCTGTGTAGAAATAAAGATCGGCGCTCGCCCGCGCGACATCGGCGCGCTGCTTGACCAGATCGAGCGTGATCCGCGTCGTTCGGTCGCTGGCGATCAGCACGCTTTCGAGCGAGCCGCCGCCGCCCTCGAAGCGCGCTTCCTGCGCCTGCTCGGCGGCTCGCAGCGCTGGATAGGTTTGCTCGGCGGTGGTGCGCAGCCGCGCCTCGGCGGCATTCAGTCGCGCGATCGCCTGATCGAGCTCTGCGAGCAGCTCGCGGCGGCTGTCCTCAAGCCGATCGCGGCCCGCGGCGGCATTCGCGCTGGCTTCGGCTACGCGGCGATCCTGAAGATTTCCGCGATTGAAGGGCAAATCGATCGACAGCTCGACGCCGAGCAGGTCCGATAGGCCGCCGGCCCGATTGCCGTACACCACCGACCATCCCCATTCAGGCTGACGATCGCCGCGCGCTACTTCGATCGCGCGGTCGGCGACGCTGTTTCGACGTCTTGCAACTTCGAGTTGCGGATGCTCGTTGATCGAATCGCGCGCCAGCCCGATGTTCGTCACGCGGCAAATCGGCATATAGCCCGCCAAGGGCCGTTGGGCGGCCTCGCCGATCCAGCGCGACAGCGCCGCGCGTCCTGCCGCCTCGTCGCCGCGCGCCTGCTCGATCTCGGCGCGCGTCGCGGCGATCTCGGCGCGCGCGACGATGGCGTCGGCCGAGCTCGCTCGACCGGTCGGGATATTGGCCTCGGCTCCGGCATAGCGCGCCTGACGCTCGTCGATGAGGTTCTGGAGAACGGTTTGCTGTTCCTGCGCCTCGATGATCGCCGTCCAGGCAATCAGCACCTCGCGCTCGATCCGCCGCGCAAACAGTTCGCGCTCGGCATCGGTAGCCGATGCTTCGGCACGCAGCCGAGCGCTGTCGGCGCGGCGCCGCGCGCCCGGCGTCTGTCGCCGGCCGATGCCGATGAAGCGTGTGGTCATGCGCTCGGCACTGAAGCTTAAGGCGTCGTTGCCGGTAACCGGAAAGTTCTGGACGCCGCCGGACAGTCGAAAATCAGGGAGTTGCTCGGCGGCGACGGCGGCTTGTTCGAAAGCACGCGAGGTGTGCCCGAAGGCATCGAGGCCGGGCTGGTCCGACAGCGACAGACGCAGGGCTTCGTCGATGGTGATCGGGTTGGCGGGCTGCGCCGACAAGGGAACGGCGGCGACAACTGCGGTCAGCACAGTGCCGACGGCACGGGCAAATCGCTTCATCGACCGAAATCCGCGATGCCACCGGACCCCCCGCAGCAATACGACCGGTTCATTGTTCGATCCGCGCGAGCGAGGTTAGCACATAGCCGGTCTCGCTGTCGCGGAAGCCGAAGTTGATCCGGTCACCAACGGCTATGGCGTCGGCCATTGCAGGGCCGGACGCTTCGAGCTCCATGGTCATTGCCGGCCACGCGAGATCCGCGACCGGGCCATGCGCGATCATAATGCTGCCAGTGGATCGCGCCATTACCTCGCCGGCCGATTCGTAATTCTGTTGGATCGTGGAGGACGTCGTCTCTGTATCGCCCGCGCACTCTCGGTCGGTGACGGTCCGGGAGTCGCCGCCGCAGGCGACGAGCAAGGAGGCTGGCGCCAATGCGAGCACAGAGATGCTTTTCATAATCTTACCTTTGCATCGACCGCTCATTAGCGATCGGAAACGCGTGCGCGGAGTGGGCACGGATCGGTCTCCGGAACGCTATCTCTGCGCGTCATTGCTGTGGAATGAGCAATCCGCCGACTACGCGGCCGGACACTTTGTCAGGTAAGATGGATTCTCGGTGGGGGGTCGAGCGACTCGGGCGCTATCGAGCCCCACAGCGAAGTGTAGGCGCTTGCTGCGACCAACGGAGCCGGTCGAAAAGTCGACATGCCGGTCCCGTCGAAGGTTATCGCCATTGCGGGACAGGCGGTCGCGCATTCGGGCGTGCAGCACCCCATATCGCCATCGACATCCATATCCGCCATCGTGGCCATGGTGCATTCGCAAGCAGCCGCGGCGATGGCCGGCGCTCCCATTGCGCCGACAATTGCCAGCGCGAGCAAGATATATATGATTATTCGCCGCATCGTGAGAAAGTGTGAAGGTCGCTTCGAAGTTTGTCAACGCGGCGGGGTGCTCGGGTGCCGAGCATGGAACATCCCGAATTTAGCGAACCACCGCCCTAACCCGGACCGAAGGTGACGTGGAGGTGGTCAGCCCAGCGGCGCGCGAACCGAAGTCGAAGTCGCTGCGGCCAGCGCAGGGCATCGGTTGACCCCTGGGTGCCGCTGCCACCGAGGGATTCGAAATTCCGGCCAGAAGCAGATAGTCTTCTTTGAGGCTAGGCGGCCGCGAGGCCCGACTTCGCAGGCAGCGTCCGGCGTCCTCGTGCGCCCCATTGCCGCTGCTGTCTATCAGTGCGACACAACAACAATGGCCGCGTTCGTTTACATTGGTGCAGCCCTGGCCGAGGGTGTGAAGCCGGATCGCTGGGAAGTGGGGGGTGCCGTTTGCCTGTTGGGAGCGGCGATTATTCTCTGGGGGCCGCGAGCGGCATAGTTCCGGCCTTTCCCGGGAGATATCGCAGAACGGGCAGCGCACCCTCATAGCGATCGATTTATTCACGAGACGGACGAAGTCACGGCCGCCTCGGCGAACCGCTAGGCAGTTTCCAAACCCGCCATGGATTGAGCGGTTTGACAGGCCTAAGCTTGCGGCATGAGCAGCCAGCCATATTCCTTTGATCGCGTTGCGCCGGATGGGCGATCCGAGCCGACACTCCGCGACGTTCCGATCGAATGGCCGATCGCCATAGAAGTCAACGGTATCGGTTATGCGGTCATGATGGCAACGCCGGCTGACCATATCGATTTCGCCTTCGGCTTCGCGCATGGCGAGCGTTTGATCGATGCGGCCGGCGACATATTGGATGTCGTATCGCATGATACGCCGGAGGGAACGGTCTTGCGGATAACCGTTCACCAAAGCTTGGCAAGCCGTATCGTCGAGCGTGTGCGCCACCGCGCATCGGAGACGAGCTGCGGATTGTGCGGAATAGAGAATCTCGAACAAGCGCTGCGGCCATTGTCTCCGCTCGAAAGGGCGCCGTTGCCCGGGCGCACGGCAATGTTCGCCGCGCTCGGCGCGCTGTGCAACCATCAGCCGCTCAATGCCGGAACCGGTGCGGTCCACGCCGCGGCGCTGTGTTCGGGCGACGGCGCGATCCTGCTCGCGCGCGAGGATGTCGGCCGCCACAACGCCTTCGACAAGCTGATCGGCGCAATGATGCGGCAGAATCTGTCGTGGGATGGCGGCTTCGCTTTGCTCAGTGCGCGTTGCTCGTTCGAACTTGTCGAGAAAGCCGTGCTCTCGGGATGTTCGGCATTGGTGACGGTTTCCGCCCCGACCAGCCTGGCGATTGATCGCGCCGAGGCCTCGGGATTGAACCTGGTGGTGCTGGCGCGACCCGACGCCATGCTGATCGCTCGCGGTAGTCCTTCCCGCTAACCGGCGTCCGAGCCGCCGGCTTCATCGACGGCATTGAAACGGGTAGCGCGCGTTTGCGCGGGCCGCGGTCGCTGATTTTGCAATCGATCGAGCGCTTGGCGCGTCACCGGCAGCAATTCTTCGCCGCCTTCGCCGCGATAGGCGAAGATCGTCGCGCGCATATGGGGATCCCAAAACTTCGCGATATGATCGGCGACGGCATCTGCGGCGTCGATATCGGGCATCGTCGCGAAATTCCGGGCGATCTGATTGGCCATGTAGACGAGGCGCTCGCGCGAATTCACTCGGCGGCCTCCGCCGTATCGATACGCCGCGACCGGTCCGAAAGCGCCTCATAATCTTCCTGCCAGTCGGAGGAGCCGTTCGATGCCGCTACCTGAACCGCCGTTACCTTATATTCGGGGCAATTGGTCGCCCAGTCGGAAAACTCGCTGGTAACGACATTGGCCTGTGTCGCGGGATGGTGGAAGGTCGTGTAGACGACGCCGGGGGCGACGCGATCGGTGACCGTGACGCGCAAGGTTGTTTCGCCCGACCGGCTGACCAGTTTCGCCCAGTCGCCGGTCTTGAGTCCGCGATTTTCGGCGTCCCAGGGATGGATTTCGAGCAGATCTTGGGGATGCCATTCGACATTCGCCGTCCGCCGCGTCTGTGTGCCGACATTGTACTGCGAGAGGATCCGCCCGGTGGTCAGCAGCAGCGGGTAGCGCGGGCCGGTCTTCTCGTCGGTCGGGACATAGTCGGTGACGACGAACTTGCCCTTGCCGCGGACGAAACCGCCTTCGTGCATTACCGGCGTGCCATCGGGCATCGCTTCGTTCGCCGGCCATTGCATCGAGCCGAGCTCGTCGAGCCGGGCAAAGCTCACCCCGGCGAAGGTCGGCGTCAAGCGGGCGATCTCGTCCATGATCTCGGACGGGTGGGTGTAATTCCACTCCAGCCCAAGCGCGATCGCCAATGCTTGCGTCACTTCCCAGTCCTCAAGCCCGTTCATCGGCTCCATCACGCGGCGGACCGGCTGGATGCGGCGTTCGGCGTTGGTGAAGGTGCCGTTCTTTTCGAGAAACGTTGAGCCGGGGAGAAATATGTGCGCGTAGTTGGCGGTTTCATTGAGGAAGAGATCGTGGACGATCACGCACTCCATCGCAGCTAGGCCCGCCGAAACGTGCCTGGTGTTGGGATCGGACTGGAGGATATCTTCGCCCTGGATGTAGATCGCCTTGAAGGCGCCATCGACGGCGGCGTCGAGCATGTTGGGGATGCGCAGGCCCGGCTCGGGGTCGAGCGCTACGCCCCAGTCGTCTTCGAACAGCTTGCGCGTGTCGGCGTCCGAGATGTGGCGGTATCCCGACAGCTCGTGCGGAAAGCTGCCCATGTCGCAGGCGCCCTGGACGTTGTTCTGGCCGCGCAGCGGATTGACGCCGACGCCGGGTCGCCCGAGATTGCCCGTCGCCATGGCGAGGTTGGCGATCGCCATGACGGTCGAGCTGCCCTGCGAATGCTCGGTGACCCCGAGGCCGTAA
>CAYQVL010000069.1:5502-7907 GCA_964420825.1 uncultured Sphingomonadaceae bacterium | reverse complement strand
CGGCATGGACTTCTCCACCATTCGGCCGAAGGGCAGCCCGGTTCGCGGCATGGGCGCCGACGCTTCGGGTCCCCTGTCCTTCATGGATTGCTGGGATTCGATGTGCCGCACCGTCCATTCGGCCGGACAGCGCCGCGGCGCGATGATGGGCTGCCTGCGCATAGATCACCCGGACATTGAAGACTTCATCGACGCCAAGCGCGATCCGGGCCGGTTGCGAAACTTCAACCTTTCGGTCCTGGTTACCGACGCTTTTATGACGGCGCTCGGCGCGGATGAGGAATGGCCATTGGTCTTCGGCGGCGAGACATATGGAACGGTGCATGCGCGCGAGCTCTGGGACAGGCTGATGCGCGCGACCTACGATTGCGCAGAGCCCGGAGTGATCTTCGTCGACCGGGTCAACCGGCAGAACAACCTCGCCCATTGCGAAACGATCAGCGCCAGCAATCCTTGCGGCGAGCAGATGCTGCCTCCGTACGGAGCTTGCCTTCTCGGTTCGCTCAACCTTGCTCGTCTCGTCGAGCGGCCGTTCGAGGACGGTGCCGACGTCGCGGAGGAGGAACTCGCCGAACTCACCCAAACAGCAGTCCGAATGCTCGACAATGTCGTCGACATCTCGCGCTATCCGCTGCCGCAACAGGAAAACGAGGCCAAGGCGAAGAGGCGCATCGGTCTCGGAGTCACGGGGATCGCCGACGCGCTGCTTTTCTGCGGCGCCGCCTATGGCAGCGGCCCGGCGATCGAGCGGACGCAGCGCTGGCTCGGAATCATCAAGCGCGAGGCCTATCGCGCCTCGGCGATGCTGGCGGAGGAAAAAGGGCCGTTTCCGCTCTATGACGAGTGTATGCTGGACGCCCCCAATCTCATTGCGCTCGACGACGAAACGCGAGGCCTGATCGCCGCGCACGGCTTGCGCAACGGGTGCCTGACCTCGATCGCGCCGACCGGCACGACGTCGCTGCTGGCGGGTAACGTTTCCTCGGGGATCGAGCCGGTCTTCGCCTATTCCTACGATCGGCGCATCCGTCAGTCCGACGGCAGCATGCGCGAGGAGCCGGTCGAGGATTATGCGATGCAGGTCTGGCGGCGATTGAAGGGGAACGAAACGCCGCCAGACGAACTGTTCGTCAGCGCCCAGACGCTCGAACCTTCCGATCACCTGGCCATGCAGGCGGCCGCACAAGCGCTGATCGACAGCTCTATCTCCAAGACGGTGAACTGCCGGGAGGACATTTCATTCGAGGATTTCGCCGACATCTACACCGAGGGTTATCATCTCGGCTGCAAGGGGCTCACCACCTACCGTCCAAATAGCGTTACCGGTTCGGTTCTCAGTGTGAAGGAAAACGAAAATCGTCAAGCCGATCCGGTTCCGGCGCCGCTGACGCCGCGGGAGGAGACGTTGCACGGGACGACTTACAAGCTCAAATGGCCGGACAGCGCGCATGCCGTATACGTCACCATCAATGATCTCGAACAGGAGGGGCGAAAGCGCCCTTTCGAGATCTTCGTCAACTCGAAAAATATGGAGCATTACTCGTGGACGCTGGGGCTTACCCGGATGATCTCGGCCGTCTTTCGCCGGGGCGGCGATGTCTCCTTCGTGCCCGAAGAGCTGAAGGCGGTGTTCGACCCGCGCGGCGGCGCGTGGATGGAGGGCCGGTATGTGCCTTCCCTGCTTGCCGCGATCGGTGGCGTGATCGAGCGTCACCTGGAGCCCGAGCTCGAACTCGGACCGGTGCCGGACAAGGCGGAAGCCGCGGCTCGGCCATACAAGTCCTGTAGTTCCTGCGGCGCGCCGGCGGTGATCCGGCTCGAAGGTTGTGACAAGTGCCTGCAGTGCGGCTACTCGAAGTGCGGTTGATTGGGATGTTGTCTAATGTTGGTCCGCTTGCGAGGTTCGCTGTTGATCTAGACCCTCCAAGCCTGATACCCGTTTGATAGCCAATCTGTGTCGGGTCGAGATTCTAACGGAGTGATCTGTGTCAATGGGCGCGGAAATCGCGAACCGAGCGGATGGCCTGATCGACAGTTTCGGCCGCCGGATCTCCTATGTCCGCATGTCGGTTACCGACCGGTGCGATCTTCGCTGCCGCTATTGCATGGCCGAACACATGCGCTTTCTGCCGAAACGCGATATTCTTGATATCGAGGAAATCGTCGTACTTTCAGACATTTTCATCGGCCGCGGCGTGCGGCGCATTCGTCTGACCGGTGGCGAACCACTTGTCCGGCGCGGCTTCGACAAGCTGGTCGCCGCGCTGGGCGCCCGCATCGGCAATGGGCTGGACGAGCTAACCCTCACCACCAACGGCACGCAGCTGGATCGCTTTGCCGACGCGCTTTTCGCAGCCGGCGTGCGGCGGATCAATGTCAGCCTCGATAGCCTGCGACCCGAGCGC
>CAYQVL010000069.1:0-5492 GCA_964420825.1 uncultured Sphingomonadaceae bacterium | reverse complement strand
CCGAGCGCTATCGGCATATCACCCGGGGTGGGGAACTCGACGCCGTTTTGGGTGGCCTCGACGCCGCCTCCGCCGCCGGACTTGCGATCAAGATCAACATGGTCGGACTCGCCGGATTCAACGACGACGAAATCGAGGAAATGCTGCGCTGGTGCGCCGGCCGGGGCTTCGATCTCACGCTGATCGAGACCATGCCGCTCGGCGAGGTCGAGGAAGATCGGAGCGACCGTTATCTTCCGCTCGATGCGGTGAAGCGGCGGCTCGATAAACGGTTCGGACTCACCCCCTCTTTCCATCGTACCGGCGGCCCGGCGCGATATTTCGATATCGCAGGTCTGGGCATCCGTCTCGGCCTCATCACGCCGCTGACATATAATTTCTGCGCCGGATGCAACCGCATCCGGGTGGCGGCGAGCGGAACCGTATTCGGCTGTCTCGGGCATGATCAGAAGGTCGAGCTGCGCGAGGCTCTACGCGACGGCGGACGGGAGGCCGTCGACACGCTGCTCGACCGGCTGCTCGCCGGCAAACCCAAGAGCCACGATTTCAGGATCGCTGCGCCCCGGCCGGCGGTCGCCCGGCATATGAGCGCGACCGGCGGATAGGGAGTTGGAAAAGGGTGCTTTTGACCTCGATCAAATCATCGCCATCCCAACCGGTGCAAGTAACATCAGTACCTGGTCAGCCGATATCCTGCCCCATCGTGGAAGGCAGGACGGGGCAAATGTGCGATTTGCCGCGCAAGGGGTTGTCGAATGAGCGATAAGGGGTCATCGAATGAGCGATGAAGCGACGATCCGGCCCGCCGAGGGCGCCGGCCGGATGCTCGGGATGAGCACGCTCGCCTTTACCATCTGCTTCGCCGTGTGGACGATTTTCTCGATCATCGGCATCCAGATCAAGGAAGATCTCGCCCTCTCCGATACCCAGTTCGGGCTGCTGGCGGGCACTCCCATTCTTACCGGTTCTCTGTGCCGGATCATGCTCGGCATCTGGACCGATCAATATGGAGGCCGGCTGGTCTTCACGCTGACGATGCTCGCCGCCGCCCTCGCGACATTCCTGCTCTCCTATGCCGAAAGCTACGAGCTGATGCTGCTCGCCGCTCTCGGTGTCGGCCTTGCCGGCGGCAGCTTCGCGGTCGGCATCGCCTATGTCTCCAAATGGTATCCAACGGAGAAACAGGGCACCGCGCTCGGCATCTTCGGCGCGGGCAACGTCGGCGCCGCGGTCACCAAGCTCGTCGCGCCGTTGGTCCTGGTCGCCTATGGCTGGAATTCCGTCGCCCAGATCTGGGCGCTTGCCCTGCTCGTCATGGCGGTCCTTTTCTGGGTAACCACCAAGGATGATCCCGATCTTCGCGGGCGCAAGGCGAGCGGCGAAAAGCCGCGCTCGACGCTGCTCCACCTCGAGCCGCTCAGAAATCAGCAGGTCTGGCGCTTTTCGCTCTATTATTTTTTCGTCTTCGGCGCTTTCGTCGCCCTCGCCCTCTGGCTGCCGCACTATCTGATCGAAGTCTACGGGCTGGACATCAAGACCGCCGGCATTCTCGCCGCCGCCTATTCGATTCCGGCGAGCCTGTTCCGCGCCTATGGCGGCCATCTCTCGGACCGTTTCGGCGCGCGCAAGGTGATGTATGCGACCTTCGGCGTGTCGCTGATCTGCCTGTTCATGCTCTCCTATCCCGAGACAGATTACGTCATTCACGGCATCCGCGGACCGATCGCCTTCTCGACCTCGATGGGCCTGGTGCCCTTCGTCGTAACGATCTTCGTGCTCGGCTTTTTCATGAGTCTGGGCAAGGCAGCCGTCTATAAGCACATTCCGGTTTATTACCCTAACCATGTCGGGTCGGTCGGCGGACTGGTCGGCATGATCGGCGGTCTCGGTGGTTTCATCCTGCCGATCGCCTTCGGGGCGATGAACGACGTTAGCGGCATCTGGACGAGCTGCTTCATGCTGCTGTTCTTCCTCGTCGCCCTGGCGCTCGGTTGGATGCATTTCGCGGTCCGGCAGATGGAGCAACGCGCGGTCGGCAAGGAACTGTCCGAGCTGCCCGAATTTCCCGAGATGCAGGATATCCACGAACCCGAAGCGCACAAGGCGGCGGTTCCCAAGACGCTTACTGACTGGCGGCCCGAAGACGAAACCTTCTGGACCGAGCACGGCAACCGGATCGCCCGGCGCAACCTGTGGATCTCGATTCCCTGCCTGCTGCTCGCATTCGCGGTCTGGATGGTCTGGTCGGTGGTTATCGCACAGCTGCCGACGATCGGCTTCGATTATTCGACCGATCAGCTGTTCTGGCTCGCCGCGGTGCCCGGACTGTCGGGCGCGACCTTGCGCATCTTCTACAGCTTCATGGTGCCGATATTCGGCGGCCGGCTGTGGACCTCCTTCTCGACGCTCTCCTTGCTCGTTCCGGCCTTCGGGATTGGCTATGCCGTGCAGAACCCCGACACGCCCTATTTCATCTTCCTCGTGCTCGCGCTGCTCTGCGGGCTGGGCGGCGGCAATTTCGCTTCGTCGATGGCCAACATAAGCTTCTTTTTCCCCAAGCGACAGAAGGGCAACGCGCTGGCGCTCAATGCCGGGCTCGGCAATGCAGGTGTATCGGTGATGCAGTTCGTCGTGCCGCTGGTGATCACCGCCGGCGTGTTCGGCGTGCTGGGCGGCGAGCCGCAGGCGACCGCGGAGGGCAGCCAGCTCTGGCTGCAGAATGCCGGCTTCGTCTGGATCCCCTTCATCATCCTCTCGTCGATCCTCGCCTGGTTCGGAATGAACGACATCGCCTCGGCGCAAGCGAGTTTTTCCGAGCAAGCGGTGATCTTCCAGCGCAAGCACAACTGGATCATGTGCTTCCTCTATACCGGCACCTTCGGGTCGTTCATCGGCTATTCGGCCGGTTTCCCGCTGCTGGCGAAGATCGCCTTCCCCGATGTCGACTCGCTCAAATACGTCTTTCTCGGACCGCTCGTCGGCGCGATATCGCGCGCCGCGACGGGTTGGGTATCGGACAGATGGGGCGGCGCGCGCGTCACCTTCTGGGTGTTCCTGCTGATGATCGCGGCGGTTGCCGGGGTGCTCTATTTCCTCGGCATCAAGGATCAGCCTGGCGCCTTTTGGGGCTTCTTTGCGATGTTCATGCTGCTGTTCTTCGCCACCGGCGTCGGCAATGCATCGACCTTCCAGATGATCCCGGTCATCATGCGCAAGGAGATGGAGAGGGTGATGCCCGCGACCGCCTACGCCGAAAAACTGCGGCAGGCCGAGAAGGAATCGGCGGCGATCATCGGCTTCACCTCGGCGATCGCCGCCTATGGCGCCTTCTTCATTCCCAAGGCCTACGGCACCTCGATTTCGCTGACCGGACTTCCAGACGCGGCTCTCTGGGGCTTTTTGATATTCTATGGCGCCTGCGCCGCGGTGACCTGGATCGTCTATTCGCGCCGTGGCGGCATGCTCCACGATATTGAGCGCGGCCGCGAAAAACCGCTTCAGCCCGCTCCCGCGGCATGACCATGAGGACCAATCCATGAGCCATTTCCTCGATCGCCTGACCTATTTCCGCAGAGAGCGCAGCAAGTTTTCGAACGGGCACGGCATAACCACGAACGAGAGCCGCGAGTGGGAAGACGCCTACCGCAAGCGCTGGGCGGCCGACAAGATCGTGCGCTCGACGCACGGGGTGAATTGCACGGGCTCGTGCTCGTGGAAGATCTACGTCAAGGGCGGGATCGTCACCTGGGAGACGCAGCAGACCGACTATCCGCGAACCCGGCCCGACCTTCCCAACCACGAACCGCGGGGCTGCCCGCGCGGCGCGAGCTACAGCTGGTATCTCTATTCGGGAACCCGGATCAAATATCCGCTGGTTCGCGCCCGGCTGATCCGTCACTGGCGCGAGGCGCGCGAGACGATGAGTCCGGTGGCCGCGTGGCGCGCCATCGTCGAGGACAAGGCGAAACGCCGCGACTGGGTCGCGAAGCGCGGGCGCGGCGGCTTCGTGCGCGCCGGCTGGGACGAGGTTACCGAGATCATCGCCGCGGCGAACGTCTATACGATCAAGGAATATGGGCCCGACCGGATCGCCGGCTTCTCGCCGATCCCGGCGATGTCGATGGTCTCCTATGCCGCCGGCAGCCGCTATCTGTCGCTGATCGGCGGCAACCTGCTGAGCTTCTACGACTGGTATTGCGACCTGCCGCCGTCGAGCCCGCAAACCTGGGGCGAGCAAACCGACGTTCCCGAAAGCGCCGACTGGTACAATGCGGGTTTCCTGCTGGTCTGGGGTTCGAACATCCCGATGACGCGCGCGCCCGACGCGCATTTCTATTCCGAGGTCCGCTATCGGGGTGCCAAGAGCGTCGTTATCGCGCCCGATTATAATGAAGCCGCCAAATTTTCCGACATGTGGCTCCACGCCAAACAGGGCACCGACGCGGCGCTGGCGCTCGCTTTCGGTCACGTCATCCTGCGCGAATTCTATATCGACCGGCAGGTCGAATATTTCGCCGATTATAGCCGCCGTTATTCCGATTTCCCGCTGTTGGTGAAGCTCGTCGAGCGCGACGGGCGGCTGGTGCCCGACCGGCTGATGCGCGCGGCGGATATCGAGGGCGGTCTCGGCGAAACCAACAATCCCGACTGGAAGGCGATCGCCTTTGACGAGCCGTCGGGCGAGATCGTCGCGCCGCTCGGATCGGCGGGCTATCGCTGGGGCGAGCAGGGCAAGTGGAATCTCGAGGAGAAGGACGGCCAGGGACGCGAGGTGCGCCTGCGGACTACGCTGGCCGGCGTCGAGGACGGTATCATGCCCGTGGCCTTCCCCTATTTCGGAGGGATCGCGCCGCATGATTTCGTCGCCACCGAGCATGAGGACGTGCTGCTTCGCCATTTGCCGGTCAAGGAGGTTGCCCTCGCCGGCGGCGGAAAAACCTATGTCGCGACGGTGTTCGATCTGTTCTGCGCCAATTACGGGGTCGATCGCGGATTCGGCGGCGAGAATGTCGCCGGGAGCTACGACGAGGATACGCCCTTCACGCCGGCCTGGGCGGAGAAGATCACCGGTGTGCCGCGCGAGGCGATCATCCAGGTTGCGCGCGAGTTCGCCGCCAATGCCGAAACCACCAAGGGGCGCTCGATGGTGATCCTCGGCGCCGGGCTCAACCACTGGTACCACATGGACATGAGCTACCGCGGCATCATCGCGATGCTGGTGATGTGCGGTTGCGTCGGCCAGTCGGGCGGCGGCTGGTCGCATTATGTCGGTCAGGAAAAGCTCCGGCCGCAGACCGGCTGGACGCCGCTGGCCTTTGCGCTCGATTGGAACCGCCCGCCGCGCCACATGAACTCGACCAGCTTCTTCTACGCCCACACCGACCAGTGGCGTTACGAAACGCTGGGGGTGGAGGAAATCCTGTCCCCTACCGCGCCCGATGGCGATTGGGACGCCAGCCTGATCGATTACAACGTGCGCGCCGAACGCATGG
>CAYQVL010000068.1:0-7911 GCA_964420825.1 uncultured Sphingomonadaceae bacterium | reverse complement strand
TCTTCTATGCCCACACCGACCAGTGGCGCTATGAGAGCCTGCGGGTGTCCGAAATCCTGTCACCCCTCGCGCCCGAGGGCGACTGGTCGGGAAGCATGATCGATTACAATATCAAGGCCGAACGGATGGGCTGGCTGCCTTCGGCGCCGCAGTTCGAGTCCAATCCGATCGAACTCGGCGGGGGTTTTGCCGAATCGGGCACGGACCCCGTCAAGGCAATCCCGGAGGCGCTGAAGACGGGCAAGCTGAAGCTCGCTTGCGAGGATCCCGACAATCCGCGAAACTGGCCGCGCAACATGTTTTTCTGGCGCTCAAACGTACTCGGCGCGAGCGGCAAGGGGCACGAATATTTCCTCAAGCATTTCATCGGTTCGCTGCACGGGGTCATCGGCACCGACGACGAGGCCTCGGGCCACGATCGCCCCAAGGACGTCGTCTGGCACGAAGAGGCCCCGGTCGGAAAGCTCGACCTGATGGTCAATATCGATTTCCGCATGTCGACCACCAGCGTCTATTCGGACATCGTGCTGCCGACCGCCACCTGGTACGAGAAACACGACCTCAACACCTCCGACATGCACCCCTTCATCCATCCGCTCACCGCGGCGGTGGACCCCGCCTGGGAGAGCAAGAGCGACTGGGATATCTTTCGGACCATTGCGAAGAGATTCTCGGAGATCGCGCCGGAGGAGCTCGGGGTCGAGCACGACCTGGTGATGACGCCGATCCAGCACGACACGCCCGGCGAACTCGGCCAGCCGTATGAGCCAAAGGATTGGGCGAAGGGCGAGTGCGAGCCGATCCCCGGCAAAACCATGCCCGCCATCCATTTGGTCGAGCGCAATTATCCGGAAACCTTCGCCCGCTTCACCTCGATCGGGCCTGCACTCGAAAAGCTCGGGAATGGCAGCAAGGGAATCGGCTGGAACACCGAGCATGAGATCGAGCTGCTCGGACGGCTGAACGGCGTCGTTCCGGACGGGCCGACCGCGGGCCGCCCTCGGGTCGATACCGACATCGAGGCCTGCGAGACGATCCTCACGCTCGCGCCCGAGACGAATGGCGAGGTCGCGGTCAAGGCCTGGGAGGCGCTGTCCAAGATGACCGGCCGCGATCACGCTCATCTCGCCCACGGCAAGGAAGACGAGAAAATCCGCTTCCGCGACGTCGTCGCGCAACCGCGCAAGATCATCTCGTCCCCCACTTGGTCTGGGCTCGAAAGCGAGAAGGTTTGCTACAATGCCGGCTACACAAATGTGCACGAGCTGATCCCGTGGCGCACGCTGACCGGGCGCCAGCAGCTCTATCAGGACCATCACTGGATGCGGGCTTTCGGGGAAGGCTTCGCCACCTGGCGGCCGCCGATCGACACCAAGACCGTGCTGCAGGTGCTGAACAAACTACCCAACGGCAACAAGGAAATCATGCTCAATTTCCTGACTCCGCACCAGAAATGGGGAATTCATTCGACCTATACCGAAAATCTCATCATGCTGAGCCTCAATCGCGGCGGGCCGATGTTCTGGATCAGCGAAGATGACGCCAAAGTTGCTGGAATCGAGGACAATGACTGGATCGAGGCGTTCAATATCAATGGTGCGCTGACCGCCCGCGCGATTGTTTCGCAGCGCATCCGACCGGGCTCGGCAATCATGTACCATGCCCAGGAGAAGCTCGTGAACACCGTGGGATCCCAGATCACCGGCCAGCGGGGTGGAATCCATAATTCGGTCACGAGGATCAACATGAAGCCGACCCACATGATCGGCGGCTATGCGCAGCTCGCCTACGGCTTCAATTATTATGGCACCGTTGGCGCCAACCGCGACGAGTGGGTGATCGTACGCAAGATGAGTGAGATCAACTGGTTCGACAAGGCTGCCGAAGACAGCCTCAACGTCGAGGGCGGCACGGCTGACTGGGGAACAGGCCCGGCGCCGAGGCCGAAAGCGGGCAAGGAGAAGGCACGATGAAAGTCCGCGCACAGATCGCCATGGTTCTCAATCTCGACAAGTGCATCGGCTGTCACACCTGCTCGATCACCTGCAAGAACGTTTGGACCAACCGCGAAGGCATGGAATATGTCTGGTTCAACAATGTCGAGACCAAGCCGGGCATCGGCTATCCGAAGGACTGGGAAAACCAGAAGCGCTGGCAGGGTGGCTGGATCCGCAAGAAAAACGGCAAGATCGTTCCCCGCCAGGGGGCCAAATGGCGAATTCTCTCGAAGATCTTCGCCAACCCGCACCTGCCTGAAATCGACGATTTCTACGAGCCATACACATTCGATTATGAGTGGTTGCAGGCAGCGCCCGAACTGCAGGCGCAGCCTTCAGCCAAGCCGCGATCGCTGATCACCGGCGAGGTGATCAAGAAGATCGAGTGGAGCGGCAATTGGGAGGACATGCTCGGCGGCGAATTCGAGAAAAGATCGCAGGACTATAATTTCGAGGGCATTGAGAAAGAAATCTACGGCCAGTTCGAACAGACTTTCATGATGTATCTGCCGAGGCTGTGCGAACACTGCCTCAATCCCGCCTGCCTCGCTTCCTGCCCGTCGGGTGCGATCTATAAGCGGGCCGAGGACGGGATCGTTCTAATCGATCAGGAAAAGTGTCGCGGCTGGCGGATGTGCGTGTCGGGCTGCCCCTACAAGAAAATCTACTATAACTGGTCGACCGGCAAATCGGAGAAATGCATTTTCTGCTATCCGCGTATCGAAACCGGACAGCCGACCGTGTGCTCGGAAACCTGTGTCGGCCGTATCCGCTATCTCGGCGTCGTCCTTTACGATGCGGACAAGATCGAGGCCGCGGCTTCGGTTCCTGAAGAGCGCGATCTCTATGAGTCGCAGCTCGGCGTGTTCCTCGACCCCAACGATCTCGAGGTCCAGGAGGCGGCGCGGCGCGAGGGCATACCCGAACAATGGCTCGAAGCGGCGGTTCGCTCGCCGGTCTACAAGATGGCGATGGAATGGAAGATCGCCTTCCCACTCCATCCCGAATACCGGACCCTGCCGATGGTATGGTATGTGCCGCCCCTGTCGCCGATCCAATCGGCGGCCGAGGCCGGCAAGATTTCCGCCAAGGACGGCATGCCCGACGTCCGCTCGCTGCGCATCCCGCTCAGATATCTTGCAAACCTGCTGACCGCGGGGGAGGAGGAGCCGATCGCTACGGCACTCGAGCGGATGCTCGCGATGCGCGCCTATATGCGCGCCAAGAGCGTCGACGGGCGGATCGACCCCGCGATCGCCGAGCGCGTCGGTCTCACCGGCCAGATCATCGAGGATATGTACAAGATCATGGCGCTTGCCGCCTATGAGGACCGCTATGTCATCCCGACCACCCATCGTGAGTTTGACGAAGACGCCTATGTGCTGCGCGGATCGACCGGCTTCGGCTTTCGCGAAGGCACCGAAGGTTCGACCAAGGCCAACCTGTTCGGCGGCGCCAAAAAGACGCAGCGCAAACGCTATATGGATATCCCGACATGAAGAAGACGTTGCGTGCGCTCGCCGCCCTGCTCGGCTACCCTTCGGCAGAGCTCAAGGAGAACATCGGGGCGCTTCGCTCGGCATTGCGCGAGGAGGCGGTGCTTGCGCAGCCGGTGCTCGACGCTCTCGAGCCGTTGCTGCGAGAGTTCGAGCGCAAGGATCTGCTCGATCTACAGGCTGCCTATAGTGAGCTGTTCGATCGCTCGCGCTCGCTGTCTCTCAACCTGTTCGAGCATGTCCATGGCGAGAGCAAGGAGCGCGGGCAGGCGATGATCGATCTGGGACAGCAATATCTCGAAGCCGGCTTCTTTCTGGAGAGCGCCGAGCTTCCCGACTTCATACCGGTCTTTCTCGAATATAGCTCATGCCTCCCCGTGACCGAGGCGCGCGCGATGGTTGGCCGGCCGGCGCATGTCTTTGCTGCGCTTGCGGAGCGGCTCGACGAGCGAAAAGCGCCTCAAGCTGCGATTTTCCACGCCCTGATTGCCGCCAGTGGCGCGAAGCCCGATGTCGAGGCGTTGGCCGATCTGAAAGCGCGGCTGCCCGAAGAAGACCCGTCCAAGATCGACGAGGAATGGGAGGAAGTGCCCGTAACGTTCAATTCCGGCGGCGCCCACCAGATGGGCGGCCCGACCGGCTTCACCGCCAAGATCCGCGCCGCCAATCGCAACGTCAAAGCCTAAGGGAGAAGCCGGATGTCCGATTTCATTAATCAGCTCGCGTTTGGATGGTATCCGTATCTCGCCGTCACCGTCCTGGTCGTCGGCAGCATCCTGCGCTTCGACAAGGACCAGTATAGCTGGCGCTCGCAATCGAGCCAGTTCCTGCGCCGCAAGCAGATGGTGCTCGGCTCCAATCTCTTCCACCTCGGCATTCTGGTCCTGCTCGTCGGCCACGTCGTCGGACTGCTGACGCCGGTCAATGTGTTCGACATGATCGGGATCTCGCATGGCTTCAAGCAAACCGCCGCGCTGGTCGTCGGCGGCATCGCTGGAGTCGCGGCCTTCGTCGGTTGTTCGTTGCTTCTCCACCGCCGGCTTTTCGATCCCCGGATCCGCCGGAGCTCGAATTTTCTCGACATTCTCGTGCTCGTGCTGATCTGGTCGCAGCTCGTACTCGGTATCCTCACCACTTGGTGGACAATACGTCATCTCGACGGCAGCGAAATGGTGCGATTCATGGGCTGGGCCCAGGGCATTTTGACAGTTGATCCCGCCGCTCCCGCGCTGATCCAGGATGTTGCGCTCGTCTACAAGTTGCATATCGTATTGGGGCTGACGCTCTTTCTTATCACTCCCTTCACCCGCCTCGTTCACATCTGGAGCGCGCCGATCTGGTTCCTGCTGCGGCCGGGATATCAGATCGTCCGCTCGCGCTCGTCGCAGAAAAGGCCGGATTACAGCGCGACCCACGGCCCTGCCGGTGTTGCGCCTACCTATGGCGGCGCCACCGTCCTTCGGCAGGAAGCGGAGAGCGGGCAGGCGACATGACCAGAAGGCTCGACGTCATCAACATCGAAGCCGAGCCGCCTCGGCGGGAGCCGGTCATGCCGGGAGCCTGCCAAAGCGGCGGCTGCGGCGGCGCCGACGAAGCGGCGCGGATTCCGCCGCCGCCGAGCTTCGGCGAAGTACGGGTGAACGGCGTCGAAATCGCACCCGAGGCGATTGCCCGGGAGATCCAGCATCACCCGGCGCCCGACGCCGAGACGGCCTGGGTTGAAGCCGCGCGCGCACTTGCCGTGCGCGAACTGTTGCTCCAGGAAGCGCGCCGGCTCGATATCGAGGCGGAGCCGGAAACCGACGAGAACGGCCGCCGCGAGGCCGCCGACGACGCTCTGATCGGCGTGCTGCTTGAGCAGGCGGTGGAACCCGCCACCCCGAACGAGGTGGAATGCCGCCGATATTATGACGCGCAACCCGAACGCTTTCGAACCCCCGATCTGTTCGAAGCTTCGCATATCCTGATCGCGCCCGAGGGAAAGGACGAGGCTGTCTGGCAGGCGGCCGAGCAACAGGCGCGGCGCATTGCCGAGCAAGTCGGCGACGATCCGCAGGCCTTCGCCGAGGCCGCCCGCGGCTTTTCGAATTGCCCCTCGGCGCAGCAGGACGGATCATTGGGACAGGTGCGCCGGGGGGAACTCGTCCCGGCGGTGCAGGAGGCGCTCGAGGCCCTGCCCGAGGGAACCACCGGCCGCGATCCGGTGCGGTCGCGCTTCGGCTGGCATGTTCTCCGTCATCAGCGGCGAATCGAAGGCCATACACTGCCCTTCGACATCGTCGCGGAGAAGATCGCCGACACGCTCGAAGCGCGCAGCTGGTCGGTCTCGGCGACGCGCTATGTAGCCGGCCTCGCCGCTCGCGCGGAGGTCGAGGGCATCTCGATCGAGGCGGCCGGCTGATGGCTATCCTGGGTGACATCCTCGCCGCCGCGCGCGATTCGTCTTCCGCGTTTCACGGCTGGCTCGCCGCCGCCGACCCCGAGCTTGCCGGCCGGGTGCGAAGCGTCGCCCATGCGGCGGGAGTTACGCCGACCGGCTATGTGCGGATGGCAATCGCCGATTTTTCCCGTTTCGCGCCCGAGGAAGATTGGGCGACGCTGACCTCGAACCTCCGCGACAGCGGGGATCCCGGCACGACCTGTCTTTTGGCGATGGTGCATTGGCGCTTGACCGCGGAGGCGTGCGGCGAGCATTGTGCGGCAAATGATCGCGAAGGAGAGGCTCATGGCGGAGCGGCCTGAACACGGTACATCTCTCGGCTCATCGCTCAATCCGGGGCTCAAGAGCGGGACCGATGCCAGCCACGATGTCGAGCGGACTCGCGCTCCCCTCGAAACCACGATGGCGCATGAAGGCCAGGGGCGGGGATGGCCGCTTGTCTGGCTGATCGCGGCGATCGTCGGCGTTCTTTTGGTGATCTATTTTCTGGTATAGCGTTCGGGCGCCCGGCGAGACTAGAAGGCCCACGCCGCCTGAAGCCAGAATTTGCGCGTATCGACGCCGAACCCGGCCGCATTGTAGTCGGCGTATTTCGCAAGCAAGCCTACAGGCCCGATCCGGAAGCCGAGCGAAGCGTTCCATTCGGTGCCATATTCGATATCGCCGACGGCGCTGTCATACTGGTGGAAGGCGATATTGGCATTGAGGCCCGGAAGCAGCCGGACTCCGTCGATCGAGCGCCCGACCGAAACCCAGCCATCCTGGAGCCCGGCGGGGGGCGTCGTCAGGAACATATCGGCCCAGCCGTTGAATTTGTGCAGCGTCGCCAGCGGGGTCTGCACGGCCCGGCCGTTGTCGCTGCCGAGTTCCTCCCACCCGGCGGCGATCGAAAAGCCAGCGAGGCTTGATCTGCCTTCGAACGACCAATAGTCGGCCGCATAGTCGAACGGGTTGCCGCCGAGATCCGATTGCCGGGCATAACTCGCCCGAAAGCTGACCGTGATCTCCTCGCCGAGTGGGAGACTGGCGCTGACGATGCCGCCATAGGTCTGGCTGCTGTTGGCGAGGAAAAAGCCCTCGTCATAATCGATCAGATAGGCGAACAGCTTGCCTGCGACTGGACCCGCGGATGCGGCGGCGGCAGCGAAGACGAAATCGCCGTCGAGCGAACTGCGCGGCCCTGCCTCGCTGCCGAAGATCGTCCGTTGATCCACTGCATAGATGAGATCGAACGAAACGGGGCCGGCCGCGGCTTCGCCGCGCAATGCGTCGAAGGTCTGCTCATTCTGCCGCCATCCGACCGAGCCGACCCAGCGTTCATCGTCGAGATTGATGCGCTGGCGGCCCAGAGTGAGCCTCGTGTCCCCGGAAGCATATTGCAATTGCAGCCGGTTGAGTTCGACATTGGCCGGATCGGCGACAACGGAAAATTGCGGCCTTCGTTGCCTGTCGGCCAGCGCGAAGGGAAAGGCGTTATAGTCATTTATCACCGCGCCCGTGGCCTCGCCCTCGATCAGCAGGCTAAAGCCGCCGGCGGCGGCCTGTGCGCCCGCACGCAAACGCACGGTGAGCGCGTCGGCCTCGAGCGCCGACTGATCGACATGTTCGTAGCGCAGGCGCGCATCGATCAGCGGCGTGATCTCGATCGCGTCGGAAGAGGCGGCCGCCTCCTCGGCTTGTGCTGCGCCGGCGGCGGCCGGCAATGTCGCCGTCAAGGCAAACCGGGCGAGATTTTTCCACACTTGTCTGCCCCATCTCTGCGCCGGAAAATTCATCCGGTCGGGATAGGCGCTCGAGCTAAAACGGCCAATGATCTCGATCAAATCCTTCGCCTCTTCGGTCCCATCGGGCGTATCCCGCCCGCCGAGGCTGAAGCCAATTACTATGCAGCCAGCGAGAACCTCGATATGGTTGCATGACTCAAGGCCACCTCGAAAAATAGCCCCTTTCCAACGCGATTAAAATCCGATTCAAGGAT
>CAYQVL010000067.1:0-7951 GCA_964420825.1 uncultured Sphingomonadaceae bacterium | reverse complement strand
GGACATGCTGCTCGACATTCTCCTGCGTCCCAAGATCCGCAAGCGCTTCGGCGGGCGGCTCAAGGCGATGGTCTCGGGCGGCGCGCCGCTCAACCCCGAAATCGGCGTCTTCTTCCATTCGCTCGGGCTGACCTTGCTGCAGGGATATGGCCAGACCGAGGCGGGGCCGGTGATCAGCTGCAATCGCCCCAAGACCGGGCTCAAGATGGATACCGTCGGGCCGCCGCTCAAGAATACCGAGATCGGCATCGCCGAAGACGGCGAAATCCTCGTCCGCGGCGAGCTCGTCATGCATGGCTATTGGCGCAACGAAGCCGAAACCGCGCGCGTCCTCAAGGACGGCTGGCTCCACACCGGCGACGTCGGCCATATCGACGAGGACGGGCGGCTCGTCATCACCGACCGCAAGAAAGATCTGATCGTCAACGACAAGGGCGACAATGTCGCGCCCCAGCGCGTCGAAGGCATGCTGACGCTCGAACCCGAAATTTTCCAGGCGATGGTCGTCGGCGACAAGCGCCCGCACCTCGTCGGGGTGATCGTTCCCGATCCCGAATGGTCGCGCGAATGGGCGGCCGAGAACGGCGTTCCCGATGACGAGATCGCGTTGCGCGAAAATCCGGCGTATCTGACCGCGCTCTCGGCGGCAGTCGATCGCGTCAACAAGGATCTCGCGACGGTCGAGAAGGTTCGCCGGTTCGCGCTCGCCGACGAAGCCTTCACCATCGAGAACGACCAGATGACGCCATCGATGAAGATCCGGCGCCACGTCCTCAAGGATCTCTACGGCGAACGACTCGACGCGCTCTACCGGCGCTAGGATCGGACTCGGCGAAGTGGAATCGTCACCCTTGACTTGTTTGGGAAGTATCCCGTTCAATCGAGGAAACCGTCTGAAATTCTAGTCATGGAGAGGAGCCGCGGGCGACGCGGCAATCCAGCGTGGCGCGGGCGGCGCTGGATTGCTTCCCCCGGCTCAAGGCCGGGGTCGCAATGACGGAATCTTGTCGCAACGGGATAGAACCCGATCAAGTTCGCTAGACCGCGCGTCAGTCCGTGATGAACTGACCCGGACCGCCTTACCGCGTGCTATAGGGCACGAACGCGCCGAGCGCGCAGGCGCCGTAATTTACCCCGGTCTGGTTATCGAAGACCTGGATCTGGTCGCCCTCGCAAAGTTGCGTACTGTTGACGCGGGTCGAGATCGACCGGTCATGGTCGAGCCCGGGGCATCCGCCGTCGATCGTATTGCGATAGATTTCCGAACGGCTGACGCGATAGAGGATCGTCCGGTCGTCGATAATCGTCGTATTGTTGATCCGCCGCGTATCGACGCAGCTTTGCGCCGGGCCGGGCGTCTTGCCGGCGAGCAGCCTTTCCATCCGCGTATCGTTGGGCAGCGCCGTCGATCCGTCGCCGGCGAACGCCAGCGCGCCTACCGCCGTGGCCGTGCCGGCCAGTGCCGCAAATCCGAAAAACAGCATAGTGCGCATGGCGATTCTCCTTGACCATCACGCCCCCGAAACCGAATCATAGCACGTCCGGCGCTAAAAGGCATCCTTGGCGGCGCGGCGCGCGGCGAGATCTTCGACCGTGGCGGCGCGCATGAACGGGTTGGTCGCGCGTTCGAGCGCGATCGTCGTCGGCACCGTCGCCTCGCCGCGGTCGCGCATCGCATCGACATCGCGCATCCGCTCGGCGAGCGCGGCGTTGTCAGGCTCGGCGACGAGCGCATAGCGGCCATTGGCCTGGGTATATTCATGCGCGCAATAGACCCGCGTTTCGCTCGGCAGCCTTTCGAGCTTGCGCATATTGGCATACATCTGCGCGGGCGTGCCTTCGAACAGGCGTCCGCAGCCCATCGCGAACAAGGTATCGCCGACAAACGCCGCATTCTCGCTCGGCATATGATAGGCGATATGACCGGCGGTATGCGCGGGCACGTCGATGACCCGCGCCTCAATGCCTCCAAGTGCAACCGTATCGCCCTCCTTCACCATCAGGTCGAGCGTCGGAATCCGCGCCTTTTCCGCTTCGGGGCCGGTAACCAGACATCGCGTCGCGGCCTTGATCGCTTCATTGCCGCCGGTGTGGTCGGGATGCCAGTGCGTGTTCCAGATCTGCGTGATGCCCCAGCCGCGGCTTTCCGCCTCGGCCAGTACCGGGTCGGCGACAGCGGGATCGACGGCCATCGTTTCGCCGCTCGCCGGTTCGTGGACGAGCCAGACGTAATTATCGGACAATACGGGAATGCGGACGATCTCGAGCATGGCCGCGAGGGTAGCGCGGGCAGATGGCGATGTCGAACGCATTAACCTCGTCTCAATAGGACCAGCTTAGGTTAACGCAGAACAAAAAAGGGCATGGCAATTAACCTTTCGCGAGCATTTTGGACCGCCCTGCTGATGGTGCTGGCGATAGCGCCTCACGCGCCCGCAAGCGCCGCGGAACCGCTGGCCGATCGCCTTTGCCTGTTGCATACCGGCCTCGACACCGGCCTCGCCGAGGCGCTCGCGCGCAGGGGTGAATGCCGGACCGGCGCTGTCTCGATCGAAGGGCCGCGCGTCTGGGCGTTCGCCGATATCGCCGATATCGCCGCCACCCCCGAAGCGCTCGATCTGGTCGGCGATCCATCGGATTTCGATGCCCTTGGGGTCTATACACGAACCGCCGATGGGCAATGGGCGGGCCGGCGCTACTATAGCCGCGTCGCGAGCGAGAACTGGCGCGCCGATTCGCGCTTCGCCATCGGGCTGGGCGAGGCCGCGATCCCTAGAACCGACATCGCGTTAGCTTTCGACCGTCCGGCGCTGCCCACCAATATTTCGAACCTGTCGCTGTCGACGCCCGCCGAGGGTGCCGAACAACACTATCGGACGAGCCTTTTTTACGCGCTCTTCGTCGGGCTAATGCTCGTACCTATTTTCTACAATCTCGCCTTTTACACGGTGATGCGCGAGCATTTCATGCTCTGGCATGTCGGGATGGCGGCCGGCGCACTGGGTTATGCGCTGTTTTCAGGCGGCACCATCTACCTGCTATTTCCCGACCTTCCGCTGACGCTGCGCTGGCACCTCAACCTCTGGAGCATCACGCTCGGCATCACCTCGATGGCGATGTTCTGCCGGACGTTTCTCGAGCGCGACATGCTGCGGCCGATTGTCCGCTGGTTGCTCGCGGCGACAACCGTGCCTTTTGTCGCGACGACGATTGCCCTCACCACCGTTGGCGAGCCGCTCCGGCCAATCGGCAACCAGCTCTATCTGCTCTCCTTCGTGCCGGTGCTGGCGATCTTCATCTTTGCCATCGGCTCCGCGCTCTCGCGAGGCAGCCGCGCCGCGCGGTTCCAGGCCGTCGCCTGGAGCGCATTACTTGCATCGGGCGGCGAGCGCATCGTGCGCGGCTTGGGCCTCTATCATGGCTCGGACAGTCTTCAGTTTCTGGTCTTCTTCGCTCTAGCCTTCGAGGTCGTCGTCACTGCCATCGGCGTTGCCGATCGGATCATGACGATCCAGCGCCAGCGCGATCGCGCGCGCGAACGCGAAATCGTCTTCGCTCAGCTCGCCGAAACCGACGAGCTCACCGGCCTGCTCGACCGCCGCGGCATCGTCGCCGCGTTCGACAGCGAAACCGGCGAAGGCGGCGCCAGCGCTTTGGCGATCATCGACCTCGATCATTTCAAACAAGTCAACGATCGCCACGGCCATGAAATCGGCGATCAGGTGCTCCGCGCCGTCGGCGCCTTGCTCGGCGGATGGAGCGACATCACCGCAGGGCGGCTCGGCGGCGAGGAGTTCGTCGTCTTCATCCACGGGGCCAAACCCGAAGCCACCGCCGAGCGCCTGCAGCGCGCCATCACCATCCAGATCGCCAACACGGTTCCTTTGGTCGATCGCGCGATTACCGCGAGTATCGGCCTGGTCCGTCTCAAAGCCGGACAGCGCTTCGTCGATGCCTACCGAGCGTCGGACAAATATCTCTATGCGGCCAAGAATGCCGGCCGCAATCGCACCATCCATGCCGGCAACGCGCTGGCCGAGGCCCGACTCAGGAAAAGCGCCGCCTGACGCCTACCAGCTGCCGGCGTTCTCCATCGACGCCCAAGGTTCGGCCGGCAGTTTCGCCTCGCCTTTCTGAAGCAGCTCGATCGAAATATTGTCGGGCGTACGGACAAAGGCCATGCGCCCGTCGCGCGGCGGCCGGTTGATCGTTACGCCGCCGTCCATCAGCCGCTGGCAGCTTTCGTAGATATCGTCGACGGCATAGGCGAGATGGCCGAAATTGCGCCCCTCGTCATAGACCTCGGGATCCCAGTTATAGGTCAGTTCGACCTGCGCGTTCTCGTCGCCGGGTGCGGCGAGGAAAACCAGCGTAAAACGCCCCTGCTCGCTGTCGAAGCGGCGAAGCTCCTCAAGCCCGAGCAGCACGAAAAAGGCGAGCGTCGCGTCGACATCGGAGACGCGGATCATCGTGTGGAGATATTTCATGGCAGGAATCCTCGGGCATCGAATAAACGGCTCGTCGTAAGTCAGCAACGGTTCATCTCACATCGGCGATAGAGCCGGCGGGATCAGGGTCGCGTAACAGAGGCATGCCGGGGCGAGCGAAGCCGCCGGCGGCCCATGACAAGGGGTATGACCGGTGAACAAAGAAGACAATGACGACAAGCGCTGGAGCTGGCGCAATCCGGCGATGCGTACGGTATTGGCGGGCAGCGCCATCCTCGGCGTCAGCATCGTCGCGGGCGGCTATCTGCTCGGCGACGGTTTGCTGCGCGCGCGGATGGCCGACCGTTCGGTGACGGTACGCGGCCTCGCCGAGCGCGAGGTCACCGCCAATCTGGCGACCTGGACGATCTCCTATTCGGCGCAGTCGTCGAACCTTGGCGAGGCGCAGGCCGATATCGATCGCGACACCCAGGCGATCCGCGCCTTCTTCGGCGAGCTCGGCTTCGAAGCCGAGGCTCTCCAGCCTTCGGGGGTCAACGTCTCGCAATATAGCGACAATCTCGGGCAGCAGTCGTACACCGTGCGCCAGCGCCTGCAGTTGCGGACGACCGATATCGCCCGCGCGCAGGCCGCCGTCGCGCGGCAATTCGATCTCGTCCGCCGCGGCGTCGTGCTCGAGGAAGGTTCGGGCATGAGCTACGCCTTCACCCGCCTCGACGAGATCAAGCCCGAGATGGTCGCCGAAGCGACGCAAGACGCGCGCGCATCGGCGAACCAGTTCGCCGAGGATAGCGGCACCGGCGTCGGCGGGATCAGGAGCGCGACGCAGGGCTATTTCTCGATCGAATCGCGCGATGGCGACGCCGGCGGCTATGGCGTCGCCGACACGCCCTACAAGCTCGTACGCGTCGTCACGACGATCGACTTCTATCTCGATTAGTTCGCCGGCGGGTCTTCGTCCTCATCCTCGCCGCTGTTGTCGGTCTCGGGCAGTGTGACGGCGATATTGGCTTCGTCGGAGACGATCGCGGCGAGCTGCGCGAGGTTGCGCGTCGCCGCCCGGCCTTCGGCGCTTTCGGGGTCGCTCGCCGCAGCGCGGGTCCAGGCTTCGCGCGCGATATCGAAGGCGTTGAGGCGGATCGCAATATTGCCTGCTTCGAGCAGCGCGGCCGGATTATTCTGATCGAGTTCGAGCGCGCGGTCGATGAAATCTCCGGCCGCGTCGACTTCGCCCTGGCGGCGCGCGAGCGTCGCCGAAAACAGCCAGACCAGCGGGTCGTTGGGGAGCAGCGTCTGCGCGGTGGTCAGGTCGGCCTGCGCGGCGGGGCCGTCACCAAGCGCGACGAGTGCGCGCGCGCGATCGAGCAGCGCTTCGCCGCGCTCGCCGGCGTCGAGCCCAGGATAGGCGAGCACGGCGTCGAGCGCCGTCCGCGCCGCCGCGGCGTCGCCGCCGGCGAGCGCGGCATTGGCGGCCTGGCCGAGCAGCGCCGGCCGGCGGACATCGTCGGCAGCCAGGCTCTCGGCGGCGCGCAAGAAGGCGCCGCGCGCCTGGTCCCACTGGCCGTCGGCGGCATAACCAAGCCCGAGACATTGCTCGGCTTCGGCGCCGCCGTCCTCGACGAGCCAGCGCGCGCCTTCGGCGATCGCCGATGCTGGATCGCTTTGGCTGAGCTGCGCGCAGGCGGCGAGCCGGGCGCGCGCGGGGTCGATCGAGGCGCGCGGAGCCGGCGCGGCTTCGGCCTGCTCGCGCGCTTCGCGGCGCGGTTCGAGGATCGGGTCGATAACCGGGGGGGCGACCTGCATCGCCGCGACAAACAGCAGAAAACTCAAATCATCTCGCTTTCAGGCTGTCGAGCAGCCATTCGATCTGGCCCAGCATGCGGACGACGTCCTCAATCCGCGACAGCCGGTGGTCGCCGTCCTTGACCAGCGTCACCTGCACATCGGCTGAACGCAGCTGGCCCGCGAGGCGGAGCGAATATTCCCAAGGCACGTCGCGATCCTGCTGGCCGTGGATCAGCCGCACCGGGCAGTCGATGGCGATCTCGGTGCCGAGCACGCGGCTCGCCTCGCCGCTCTCGAAAAACGCCCGCGTCGTCACATAGGGCTGTTCGTCATGGCCCGAAGGCTGTTCAAGCCGACCGTCGCGCAGGATGACGAGCTTTTCGTCCTGGCTGAACCCCCAGTCGGTGAAATCGGGCGCCGCGGCGATGCCGAGCAGCGCGCGCACGCGCTCGGGATGAGCGAGCGCGCAGAGCAGCATCAGCCAGCCGCCCATCGACGAGCCGATCAGCACGACCGGCCCGAGCACGAGCGCATTGACGAGATCCATGACGTCGTCGCGCCAGTCGGTCAGCCTCTGCGCTTCGAATTCGCCGCCGCTCGCCCCGCAACCGGCATAGTCGAGCAGCAAGCAGGCGCGATCCTCGGCCTCGGCATAGGCCATCACCGCTTGCGCCTTCGATCCGTCCATGCCGGACATATAGCCGGGGAGGAAAACCAGCGTCGGCCCTATCCCCTCGCGATGGCGATAGGCGAGCCGCGGCCGGTTGGCGCGGTCGTAATATTTGATCTCGGTCATGCGGGAGCCCCCTCGCGATCGGCACTGCGCCGATGCCTTAGCCACCAAAGCCGCCGCTGCGAAGCCCCGCCGGCCTTCGCTCGCACATCTAGCCGGTGCCGGCCGCTTCCTCGACCTGATCGAGCCGCTCCTTGCCGAAAAACATCTCGTCGCCGACGAAGAAGGTCGGGATGCCGAAAACGCCGCGATCGACCGCGGCCCGGGTATAGTCGGCGAGCCGCGCCTTGATCGCCGGTTCCTGCGTCCGTTCGACGATCGACGCGCCGCCGAACCCCGATTCGTTGAGCGCGGCGGCGGCCACATCGGCATCGTCCATCTTCTTCGGCGCCTCCCACATATGATAGAGTCCCGCCTCGATATATTCCATCAGCCGCCCCTCCTCCTCGGCGACCATCGCTCCGCGCATGAGGATCAGCGAATTCACCGGAAAATGCGGATTGAAGGTGAAGGTGTCGAGCCCGTATCGCGCGATGAAGCGATTGAATTCGAGCCGCTCATAGGCAAGCTTGGCGGGGATCGACGCAAAGGCGAGCATCGGCGCCTGGTTGCCCGTCGCCTTGAATATGCCGCCGAGCAGGCAGGGTTTGTAGTTGATCGTTGCGCCTGTCCGCTTCGCAATTGCGGGCAGTACCTTGTGCGCCAGATAGGCGTTGGGACTGGCGAAATCGAAAATGAAATCTATGCTTCCGGTCATCGATGCGTCCCTCCTCGGCCGTCGGGCCGGCCTCACCAATTTTCCCGCCATGGCCGCAGATCGAGTTCGTGCGTCCAGGCGCTGCGCGGCTGATTGTGGAGCATGACGTAATTGGCGGCAATTGCATGCGGCGAAAGGATCGCGTCCTCGTCGCGCTTGGCGTCAACGCCGCACATATTTTCGCGGATGAAGGTCGAATCGATCGCGCCGTCGATGACGATATGCGCG
>CAYQVL010000066.1:0-8001 GCA_964420825.1 uncultured Sphingomonadaceae bacterium | reverse complement strand
GATGCCGCCCGCGCGCTCTTTGCCGCCGCCGGCCAGGATCTCGCCGCGATGAGCGCCGCCGCGCGCCGGCCCGGCTTTCGCGCCGTGCCGCTCGGGCTGACGGGCGCAGCACACCTCAACAACAGCATCCGCCGCGAAGCTTCGCGCAATGTCGTCGGCATCTTGCCCGGTGCGACGCGTCCCGACGAATATGTGCTTTACACCGCGCATTGGGATCATTTGGGACGCTGCACACCCGACGCGAGCGGCGACGATATCTGCAACGGCGCGCTCGACAACGCCACCGGCACCGCCGGTCTCGTCGCGCTCGCCGAAGCGCACGCCGCCGCGGGCCCCGCCGAACGCTCGCTCGTCTTTCTCGCGGTGACCGCCGAAGAATCGGGCCTGCTCGGTTCGGGCTATTATGCCGACAACCCGGTCTTCCCGCTCGCCCAGACCGTCGGCGGCATCAACATGGACGGGCTCAACATCACCGGGCCGACGCGCGACGTCGTCGTCGTCGGCGGAGGCAAGTCCGAACTCGAGGCGATCCTCGCCACCGAAGTAGCCGCTCAGCACCGCGTTATCCAGCCCGAACCGAGCCCCGAAAAGGGCTATTTCTACCGCTCGGATCACTTCACCCTCGCCCGCCGCGGCGTGCCGATGCTCTATGCCGAAAGCGGCGAGGATCTGCTTCGCGGCGGCACCGTTGCCGGCCATGCCGCCGCCGAGGACTATACCGTCAACCGCTATCACGCGCCCGGCGACGAATATGATCCCTCATGGAACTGGGACGGCGCGATCGCCGATCTCCGGCTCTACTTCAACATCGGCCGCGATCTCGCCAATTCGGCCGCCTGGCCCAATTGGTATCCCGACGCCGAATTCCGCGCCGCGCGCGATGCCTCGCGCGCCGGCCGCTAACCTCGATCCGAAGGAACACATCATGAAACGCCTTTCCCTTCTGCTCGCCGCTTCGGCGATGATCGTTACCCCGGCCCTGGCCCAGACGCAGGAAACCCAGCCCGCCGACCAGCCCAACCGTACGCGGCAAGTGCTCGACACCATCCTCAACCGCGTCCTCGGGCCGCAACAACCTGATGCTGGGACAACCGCGACGACGACCGCGACGACGCCGGTTGCCGGTGCGACAATCGAATCGGTGCTCGCCGCCGGTTTTCGCGCCGAAGACCGGCCGCGCGACGCCTCGCGCCATCCCGCCGAAACGCTCGCCTTTTTCCGCGTCCAGCCCAATATGCGCGTCGCCGAATATGCGCCGGGCGGCGGCTGGTATAGCCGTGTGCTCGCGCCCTATCTGGCCGCCAACGGCGGCCGCTATTACGCCGTCAATCTCGACAGCGCCGCGCGCGAGACGACCGCCGAGCAGCGCCGCGCGATCGACGCCTGGCCGACCAGCTTCCCCAACCAGCTCCAACAGACAACCGGCGTCCCCGCCTCTTCGGTCACAGCCTTCGAAAGCGACCAGATACCCGCCGGGCTCGAAGGCACGGTCGATCGCATCCTGATCTTCCGCAATATCCACTCGATGCTCAATGCCGGCGTCGCCGATACCGAACTGCGCAATCTGCGCCGGCTGCTCTCGGACAACGGCATGATCGGCGTCGTCCAGCACCGCGCACCAGAGAATGAGACTTGGGACCGCGCCAACGGCTCGCGCGGCTATGTCAAGCAGTCCGACGTCATCGCGCTGTTCGACACCGTCGGCTTCGAACTCGTCCAGAGTTCCGAGATCAACGCCAACCGCGCCGACCGCGCCGACTATCCCGACGGCGTCTGGACGCTGCCGCCAAGCTACGCGCTCGGCGATACTGACCGCGACCGCTATACCGGCATCGGAGAAAGCGACCGCATGACATTGCTGTTCCGCAAGGCGAATTAGCGACCGGTTGACGGCGCGACCAGCCGAAGCGCCTTTTACCGCCGCCGGTCGACGCGTATGGGACGCCTATGCCGCATCTCTACGCCCTCGGCCTCGGCTCGAACCGCTACCGCCATGGCCCGCCCAAGCGGACGATCGCACGCGCGCTCGCCGCGCTCGAAGCCGAAGGCGTTGCCATCCTCGCGCGCTCGCCGATCGTCGCCACGCACCCGCTCGGAGCGGGCGTGCGCGACTTCGCCAACGCCGCCGCGCTTGCCCGAACCGGCTGCGATCCCGCCGCGATGCTCGCGCTGTGCAAGGCCATCGAACGCCGCTTCGGGCGCCGCGCGGGCCGCGTCTGGGGCGATCGCTCGCTCGATATAGACCTGCTGCTATGGTCGGGCGGAAGCTGGTCGGGCGCAGGCCTCACGCTTCCCCATCCGGCGCTGCGCGAACGACGCTTCGTGCTCGATCCGCTGGCGGCCATCGCGCCCGATTGGCGCGACCCCGTCACCGGCCTCAGCATCCGCCGGCTTCGCCGGCTCCTCCACCGCCCAAAACCGGTTGACCGCCGCCCCCCTGCTGCCTAGGTGCGCGCATGGTCGGGCCCTTAGCTCAGTTGGTAGAGCAACTGACTTTTAATCAGTAGGTCGCTGGTTCGAACCCAGCAGGGCTCACCACCTTTTTTAAGGTTACGGAATAACTTAGCGATTTTCTGTTTTCGGTGAACGACCGATCCTGAATCGGTCGTAAGCAGACCGTAAGCGTTGGGAGAGGGTCCCGCCATCGCTCAACTGCGAAACCCTACGGTCTCTAGACGCTGCGCTTCATGCCCCAGCGTTCCCTCAACCGTTCCACTGTGGTTCGCCATTTGGGTGTCGTAGGCTTACAGACAGTGTTCTGGTTCCCAAACATTCCGATCTCGTTGACCGCGGATTCGAGCGGTACGGAATGTAGCCACCTTATTGGCACAAAATACTCCATACGCTCAGGATCGTCGATGAACTCCCTATGGTAGGTACCACCTTGAAGGACATCGACTGCGGCCCGTTCCTCCCCATCGACTTCGATCTGGAATTCGGTGATTGGTTCGCGAGGACCGAGAACCTCACCAACGCCAACGAAACCGAACCCGGGAGCCTTCACCCAGACGTGGTCTCCCGCCGAGAGCAGATTTAGTGTGTTGCTGTACCAGCTTCCTCCCCCTGCACAGATGAAGCCATACTTCTTACCTTCAGCCCAGTCGCGCGTCTCGCTGTGGCCAAAACAAGCGTAGAATTCTCCATTCCACGGCTCGCGCTCACGTGGCCCTCGGGCAGTCGGCGTAGACGCACTAACCTGAGTTTGGATCGGATCGACAAGCCATGTTCGGCTGAGAAGTTGCTGCCCGCCGTGGTCGAAAACTTGGAAGCAAAGGACGTTGATCGCGATGCCCTTGTCCCCCAGGTATTTGACAATGCGCTCGCTGCTCTCGTCTAGGTGTGTGGCGACAATGACAACTTGGTGGCTTTCATTGAGCGAATCCTCGTCCAGTGGCTGTCCGAAGCGCGCCCGGAAATCGGCGGCTAAGTCTCGTCCGGGCGCAAAGCGATCGTAAATTGCCGCAATATCGTCCGCCTCAAGCTCTTCGACCCAACAGGCGTAATCAAGCGCCTGCGCGACAACTTCCCTCGGCGTTTTTTCGCGCTTCAATTCGATTAGGACCAGCGCTCCATCCGGCGCGATGGCGAGAAGGTCGAGACGACCTGTGACCGTCCGCTCTTGCCGACCAATCAACATCCATTCATCTGAGAGGATGCGAGGAGCGGAGGAGATCATGTCTTCGAGCAATTTTTCCGACGGGAAGGTTGCCTCGGCCAAAGCAGTGGGATGCTCAGAAACGGTCCAAAGCGCGGTTCTCTGGGGCATCGAACGAAAGCTCCTAATTTTAGCATTCAAACAAGGCGCAACTTACATCATTGAATCTGGTTTTTGGCGCAAATTCAGTGGTTGCCCGATAGGCATCACTTAGCCTACCTCTGAGAGAAAGGGGAAGATGAATCAATGGCATCTCAATTGAATACTGGCAGTGACCTCGACTTTGAGGCTGAACTTTTTAAGGCTGCCGATAAGTTGCGCGGCAATCTTGAGCCCTCAGAATATAAACATGTCGCGCTGGGTCTGATATTCCTTAAATACATCTCGGAGGCGTTTGAGTCTCATCGCAAGAAGCTTCTGCAAGAGGAGTATGCCGACCCGGAGGACGCGGAAGAATATCTTGCCGCTAATGTGTTCTGGGTTCCGCCAGAGGCACGCTGGGAGAATTTGAAGGTCAATGCCAAAAGGCCGAAGATCCCGTTCGTTGACGTAAACACCGGAAAGGAACGCGAAGGCGACATTGGTAGCCTGATCGATAACGCGATGGATTCTATCGAGCGGGCCAACGCGTCAGTTCTGAAGGACGTGTTGCCAAAGGAGTATGGTCGCCCGCAGCTCGACAAGACGATGCTGGGAGAACTGATCGACCTTTTTTCGAAGGTCGGAATGCACGGCGAAGGCAAAAATTCTCGTGACCTGTTGGGCCGCGCGTATGAATATTTTATCAGTCAGTTCGCCGGAGCAGAAGGGCGGCGTGGCGGAGAGTTCTTTACACCTAGGTCTGTCGTGCAGACCATTGTAGAAATGCTCGAACCGCACAATGGCCGGGTCTACGATCCTTGCTGCGGGTCCGGCGGGATGTTCGTACAGTCCGAACGCTTCATAGAGAACCATCAGGGGCGTCGCAGCGACATCGCGATCTACGGGCAGGAGCGCAACCATACGACATGGAAGCTCTGCAAGATGAACCTAGCGGTGCGGGGCATCGATGCGGATATCAAGTGGAACAATGAAGGCTCGTTTCTGAGCGATGCTTTCCCGCAGCTCAAATTCGATTATGCCATGGCGAACCCGCCGTTCAACATATCGGACTGGTGGCAGCCACAACTTGAGGGCGATGTTCGCTGGAAGTATGGCCAGCCGCCAGCAGGCAATGCGAACTTCGCATGGTTGCAGCATATTATCCACCACCTAGCCCCGCGCGGCACTGCTGGTGTGGTGCTGGCCAATGGCTCGATGTCGTCGCAGCAATCGGGTGAAGGTGACATTCGCAAGGCGATGATTGAGGGCGACGTGGTGGATTGCATGGTCGCGCTACCCGGCCAGCTTTTCTATTCCACGCAAATTCCAGCCTGCCTCTGGTTTCTCGCACGCGATAAGAGCGCGAACGGCCATCGCGACCGGAAGGGCGAATTCCTTTTCATCGATGCTCGAAATCTCGGTCACATGGTGGACCGAACACGGCGCGAGTTTTCGGAAAGTGACATTGGGAAGATCACCGGAGCTTACCACCGCTGGCGGGCGAAGCCTGAAGCTGGGCTTGTCGACTATCAGGACATCCCTGGATTTTGCAGGTCGGCCACTTTGGCAGAAGTCCGCGAGCATGGCTTCGTCCTGACGCCGGGACGCTATGTTGGTGCAGAACACGCCGAGGATGACGGCATTTCGTTTGAGGAGCAGTTTTCGAACTTGCAAACCAGAGTGGGCGAACATTTTAAAGATGGGCGGTTGATTGAAGTTCGGATCGCTAATGCCTTTGTAGGTATTCGATCACATGGATGACTGGTCACTATGCACCATTGGCGACATGGCAAAGCTGAAATCTGGTTTCGCTTTCAAGAGTAGCCAGTGGCGGGATCAGGGGATCCCGGTCGTGAAAATAGGGAACGTTAAGCAAGGCAGCCTTGACCTTGCACGATGCTCCTATGTTTCGGTCGATGATGCGCGTGCCAGCGGATTTGAACTTTCCCAAGGCGACATACTGATCGGCTTGACAGGCTATGTCGGGCAAGTGGCGAAAGTTCGAAATGAAGGTCGATTGGTCCTTAATCAGCGTGTTGGAAAATTCTTTCCAAAGGAAGGGTGCTCTAAGGAGTTTCTTTTCTTTCTTGTTGGCAATGATGCGTTTCGTAGCCGCGTTGAAGCCCTTGCTCACGGGTCTGCACAACCGAATGTTAGCCCCACTGCCATCGAACGGTTGAAAGTGGTTGTTCCGTCACTCCCTGAGCAGGAAGCCATTGCTGAAGTTCTTGTCGCACTTGATGACAAGATCGAACTCAACCGGCGAATGAATGAGACGTTGGAGATGATGGCTCAGGCGATTTTTCGGGATTGGTTTGTCGATTTTGGTCCTGTACGCCGCAAGGCGGCATGCGAAGTCGATCCGGTAGCGATCATGGGCGGCCTGACCGCAGACCCCACCCACGCCGCCGAAATCGCCGATCACTTTCCTGCCACCTTTGGTGCAGATGGCTTACCGGCGGGCTGGATTGAAGAGCCACTTCTGGATCAGGCGCATTGGATCAATGGCGCTGCTTACAAGAACATGCATTTTGTCCCAAAGGGCGTGGGACTTCCCGTCGTCAAGATCGCCGAATTGAAAACAGGCATCTCCGATCAAACCAAATTCACCAATACCGATCTTGGCCAAAAATACCGGATCAAAGAGGGAGAACTCCTATTTTCATGGTCCGGCAATCCGGACACATCAATTGACGCTTTTATTTGGACGGGCGGCGAGGCTTGGCTGAATCAGCATATTTTTGCCGTGCGTGAAAATGGAAAAATGGACCTGCCAGCACTGCATACAATGCTTAAATGGCTGATGCCGCAGTTTGCCGAACTTGCGAGAAACAAACAAACGACCGGCCTTGGTCACGTTACCAAGGACGATATGAAGCGGCTTTTGATAGCAAAGCCACCACAGCCTGTTGCTGCTGCTTTCTCGACGTTCATTGGACCGATTTTCGAGCGTATCGTTGCGACGCTCTATGAAAACCGGACCCTAGCCGAAACGCGCAGCTATCTCCTACCCCGCCTGATGTCAGGTGCGGTACGAGTGAATCCTAGCCCTTTCACTGTGGAGGGCTGAACATGGAGTATTTCCGTCAGCGCTTCATTGAGGAACTCAACGAAGAGGGCGACATCGAAATCCGGGGGATAACGTGGCCGCGCGAACACGTGCTTAAAACAATGGACACTCAGGCTTACGCGGAGGCATTTCGCGAATGGACCAATCAAGCCAAAGATGAAGCGAAGCAGCGTGCTTTTGAGTTCCTTGCGAAGACGGAGTGTTTGGAGCGTTTCCGATTGTTGGTGGACCGCCACGACAAACGGCAGATTATTCCGTTTGTCGGCGCTGGCATGTCGCTATCATCGGGGTTTGCGCGTTGGTCCGAATTCCTGCTTTCGCTGCTGGGCGACGCCCCTCACGAAATCGAGAATGTGCGGGAGATGCTTGCAAACGGCGCTTACGAGGAAGCCGCGCAGTACGTTCATGATGTGCTGACAGTGGGCGTTTTCAATGCAGAAATCGCCGAGAGAATGGGGCCGCACAAGCAGCAAGCTGAGGGCGCCGTTAACTTGCTCCCCCATTTGTTCGCCGGAGAGGTGATAACAACCAATTTTGACTACGTTTTGGTCAACGCATTCCGAAATGCGGACATGCCATTTAACACTATAATTTGTGGCGAGGAAATGCGCGCCGCGCCTGCCAAGCTTGGCAATGACAATCATGCACTTTTGCGGCTGCATGGCGAAGCGGACAAGCCCGATGGGCGCGTCCTGACTCTGGAAGAATACAACGCCGTTTATGCGCAAGGCCATGAGCTAAAAGGTATGCTGGCGGCACTAATGGGCATTCGCAGTTTTCTGTTTCTCGGATGCAGTTTGACGGCAGACCGGACGCTCTCAGCTTTGGCTGAGATAAAGGCGCAGGCGGGAATCCACATGCCGCCTCACTTCGCTTTCTTGCCTCTACCGACTCCGGAGCAAAGGCTTGAACGCCGCACGTTCCTAGAACGGTCAGGTATTCATCCGATCTATTATCCGTCCGATGATCATGAACCTTACATCGAGGACTTGCTCATATCGGTTTTGGAAGGCGGCTTGTAAGATGAGCATCACCGAAGACATTGTCGAACTAGCGGCGCTGGAGACGCTGCAGGAGCTTGGCTGGTCCTATCTCCACGGTTCTGTCATTGCGCCTGACGGCATTGCACGGGAACGGCGCTCGTTTAGCGATGTCATCCTTGTGGGGCGGCTGGAAGCGGCCATCGCTCGGCTCA
>CAYQVL010000065.1:0-8118 GCA_964420825.1 uncultured Sphingomonadaceae bacterium | reverse complement strand
GCAGGTTACACTACGCTCTCCAACCCAGAATAGCCCGTCTGATGAATAATTCGGGTTAAATGCCTATAGAAGCCCAACCATGCCCATCACCCTCATCGACCCCGACACCCACATCCTCGACATCCACCGCGAATTACGGTGACAAAATTACGGTGACAGTGCACTAATTAAGCGCCGCTCGAAGTCATAACCCCGCCGCCTTCCTCAGCGCCTCGTTGATCCGCGTCTGCCACCCCGCCCCGCCTTCGCGGAATTTGGCGATGATGTCGGGGTCGAGGCGCAGCGTGACCTGCTGCTTGGCCTGCTCGCCCTGCGGCGGGCGGCCGGGTCCGGGCAGATATTCGGGCGGGTGGCGGACGATGCCGTCCTTGGTGAGCCTGCCCGTCGCCGGACGGATGATCCTCTCGCCGATCGAAAATTGAGCGGCCTCGAAAAATTCGTCGGTCAGCTCGGGCGCGTCGTCCGGGTCACCCCATTCGGTCTTTGTATTTTTTCCGTTCTCGCTCATTGCACTTCCTTAGTGAGATCACCCTGATGCCGGTTTCGGTCGGCGTCCAGACCAGCATGACCATGCGCCTATCCAACAGGCCGACCGTCTGAAATCGGGGCTCGGCATAGTCGGTTCGATTATCTCTGGTCGTATAGTGTATATCCTCAAACAGCTTCGGCGCATCGGCAAAATCGAGTCCGCGTTCGTCCAGAGTCTTCCGCCGCTTGGCGGGATCGTAAGAAACGTTCATCGCCCGCGCCCAATTACGTAGTTACATAAATCGAAAAGATCAAGCATCGGCCGGCTCCGCCCCGCTTTTCCGCGTCTTGCGAGTCGGCAAGACTATAGGAAAAAATAGAACGAAGCAAGAACGAATGGAGTTGAATGGACGCGCTCACCCGGCCGTTCCTGCCCGGTTAACCAGTCCCGGAATCGGCAGCGACCGCTGCCCCGCCCGCAGGCTCGCCCACACCCTCTGGTCAAATCGCCAGCGCCGCGCTAGCTCGGATGACGGGGGCCAAGGAGAGTAGAGTATGAGCCGTCGCACATCCGCAGTTCCGAGCGCCGCCGCGCTGATCGTCGCCGCCGCGCTCGCCGGCTGCTCCACCATCGCCGGCACCGTCGGCGAAACCTATACCACCGGCCTCGTCGGCGCGCAGGAGGTCCCCGGCCCCGGCGATCCCGACGGATCGGGCACCGCGCGGATCACCGCCGACGCGACGACCAACAACATCTGTTTCAACCTCACCGTCCAGGCGGTCTCGGCGCCGACCGCCGCGCATATCCATCGCGGCGCGCGCGGTGTCGCCGGGCCGTCGGTGCTGACGATCGACGCGCCGACCGGCGGCGCCTCGTCGGGCTGCCTGCGCGTCGATCGCGCGCTCGCCGCGGGCATCATCGCCGATCCGTCGGCCTTCTACGTCAACGTCCACACCGCCGACTATCCCGATGGCGCGCTGCGCGGGCAGCTAAGATAGGGCCGGCTCTCCTCGCCCCCTTCAGGGGGAGAGGAAAGGAAGCCTCGGCGAACGCAGCGAGCCCGGGCGAAGTTGGAGAGGGGGCTCCCCGATGCCCTCGGCAAATAACCCTGCAAGTTCCGCGCCGAATGCGCTATGGTCGCGCGGGTAAAGTGGCGGCTCAAGGGGCGGCCGTCGCGCAGTCTTGGAGACGCATGATGGTACGAGTATCGCGCATCGCGCTGTTCGCGCTGCTCGCGGCGCTGCCGGCGACCGCGCTGAGCGCGCAATCCGAATCCTACATCGCCGATCTGACCGCCGCCGCCGAGGTGCCCGGGCCCGGTGCGCGAGGCGGCACCGGCCTCGCCACGCTCGACTGGCACGAGGACGAGGATAACGCGCATTTCTGCTACGCCATATCGGTCGAGAATATCGGCGCCGCCACCGCCGCGCACCTCCACCGCGGCGCCGCCGGCGTCGCCGGCCCGCCGGTGATCACCTTCGAAACGCCCGACGCGCTCGGCGGCAGCGACGGCTGCATCGATGTCTCGCCCGAGCTGCGCCGCGAGATCCGCACCGATCCGGGCGGCTTCTATGTCAACGTCCACAATGCCGATCGCCCCGACGGCGCGGTGCGCGGCCAGCTCGAGCGCTGACCGCAAAAAAGCCGCGCCGTTTGACGGGCGCGGCTCTCTGCGTGGTGCGCCGGCAAGGGGAATATCCGGCGCGACCGACAATGAGGCAGACTAGCGCTGCTGCTCCTTCTTTTGCTGCTTCTGCCCCTGTTGCTGCTGCTCCTGCTGCTTCTGCTGCTGGTCGGGCTTGGGTTTCTGCTGGTCGTTGGGCATGGCTGCTACTCCAAGGTTGGATCAATCGCCGCGGGGGATTGCGGCAACGGGTAAACGCTTGTCGGCGATAAGGGTTCCGCAAGCGATCTCAGACGGTTGCACCGTCAAACCGCGCAACCCGCCTGCAAGGCCGCACTGGCCGATCGGCGCTTCGGCAAAGCGTGTCATCGCGTCGACAAGCGACAGCGCGGTCACCCCGGGGCGGCTTGCCGGCGGAACCTTCGACGCGCCGGCGCATTGATTTGCGGTGAAGCCGCTCCGGCCCGCTTCGTCCTGAAGCGGGCGCGTTGCGTATGAGCGGCGGCACAACAGCAATAGGAGGAATTTCAGATGACACCCGCTATCGCCCGTTTTGCCGGCATCGGCCTTGCCGCGCTCGCCGCCGGTGCTCTTTCGGGATGTGAAACCATCGCCGACGCCGTTGTCGACGAAGGTTTCGACGCCACGCTGACCGGCGCCGCCGAAGTCCCCGGCCCCGGCGATCCCGATGGCTCGGGGACGGCCGAGATCACGCTCGTCGGCATAAACGACCAGGCCTGCTACGAGCTCACTGTCTCGGCGATCGGCCCGGCCACCGCCGCGCATATCCACCGCGGCGCGCGCGGCGTCGCCGGCCCGCCCGTGTTGACGCTCGAACCGCCCTCCGACGGCAGCAGCGAAGGCTGCGTCGATATCAGCGAGTCGTTGCGCGATCAGATCAACGAAAGTCCTTCGGGTTTTTACGTCAACGTCCACAATGCCGAATATCCGAACGGCGCGGTTCGCGGCCAGTTGAGGCCGTAACGAGCCATGCCGAAGGGCGCGCATTGCGTTTGGCGGGCATCCGCCCTATATGCGCGGAACTGCCGATGTCGCACGTGACGACGGACTATGGCGCAAAACGCCTTTTTCCCTGACTGCAATGCATACAGACGCAGGCCGGGTCCGATTTCCGGACACGGCTCAACACACTACCCCCAGAAGGGAAATGACTATGCCTATCGGCACCGTGAAATTCTTTAACAACCAAAAGGGCTATGGCTTCATCTCGCCCGAAGACGGCGGCCAGGACGCCTTCGTTCATATCACCGCGGTCGAAGCCGCCGGAATGTCGACGCTGAACGAAAACCAGCGCGTTTCCTATGAGCTTGCACCCGATAAAAAAGGCAAGACCAGCGCCGTGAACCTCGAAGAGGCCTAAGCGTTAGCCCTGCATTCCGCTAAGCGGAACGCATGAAACAGATCGACGCCCCGGTGGCCGCAATGGCTTCCGGGGCGTTTTTCGTCGGTGCCCGTTCGGCGGCGCCGCGCGCCTAAAGCGGGCGCGGCGCTTCGCTCGCTCATCCGGTAACGGGCGCTCAAACGGAAATGGGGGCTGGTCCGAAAACCAGCCCCCACTGGGCCAAGCGCAGTTCCGTCAGCCTTGCAGCGTTCATCGCCGCGCTCAGGCTCCAGACAGTGTCACCCTCCGAAGAGGAATGTCGCTGCCTATGGCGATCTTCCAAATTGTCGTCTCGCCGTCATTTGCATGAGGGCAGTCCGACATTTCGTCCGAAACGCCGCGTCTTCGCTTCCGGAGTGCTGCCTTGGCAGGCTGCCATCCTTCCGGTCCGGCGCATCTTCGATAGGACTGCCGGTCGTTGCCTTCCGGGGCCGTTCTCGATGACAACCAGACAGTCTCACGAGCTTCCGAGTCGCGCCAAGCGAAAAGTGCCTGTGAATAACGAGGATATCGGGGACGAATCGTCTAAATCGAAATTTTGACATTGCGAACGCCAAAAAAATCTCGGCGAGGCAGCGCCCCGAAACCGGTACGATGCCGCGAGCGGGCTTCGGCGCGCCCGATTATCCTGTTTAGAAATAACAGCAAATATCGCCTCGTCCGGGCCGCCTGAAAAATATTCCTATAACAAGGCAAGCAATTTTGACTTACGCGCCTAGGAAGGTTACAAAATCAACTAGGGCGCATGCAATTTTGTGAGTGGGAGGGGTTCATGAGTTCCAAGCTAGACCGCCGTTCGTTCTTGCGCCGTGTCGGCGCAACGATGGGCATGGGCGCACTGGGCGTCGTCGCGGGCGCGACGCCGGCACGGGCTTTTCAGGTCACCGACAGCGATACCGGGCGTTATGCCGATCCGGCAGGCCGCGGACGCGGTAGCGGCGTTACCGATAGCGATACCGGGCGCTATGCCGATCCTGTCGGCCGCGGGCGTGGAAGCACCGGCGTTACCGACAGCGACAGCGGAAGTTATGCCGATCCGGCAGGCCGCGGACGTGGCAGCACCGGCGTTACCGACGGCGATACCGGGCGCTATGCCGACCCTGTCGGCCGCGGACGCGGCAACCGCACAAGCGGTATCACCGACAGCGACACCGGACGCTATCGCGATCCCGCCGGCAACGGACGTGGAGGCGGCGGCGGCGTTTCGGGCTTTACCGACAGCGACAGCGGATCGATGGCCGATCCCGCCGGCAACGGCCGCGGCGGACGGCGCAACTATCGCACCAACATCACCGATGCCGACAGCGGCTCGAACAGCGACCGCGCCGGCTATGGTCGCGGGTCCGATCGTTAAATTTGGTACAGCCCATTTCGGGTTGTTTGGGGAGAGTGAAACATGTCGAATAAACTAGATCGCCGGTCGTTCCTGCGCCGCGTCGGCGCCACCGCCGGTATCGGCGCGCTGGGTATCATCACGGGTACAAGCGCGGCCAGGGCGCAGGTCTCCGACAGCGATACCGGCCGCAATGCCGATCCCGCCGGCCGCGGCCGGTCGGGCGTCACCGACAGCGATTCCACCGATCGCGCTGGCCGCGGCCAGGCTTCCGATAACGATACCGGCCGCAATGCCGATGGCGTCCGCGCGCGGTGCAGCGACAGCGACAGCGGCAACAATGCCGATGCCGCCGGTCGCGGCCAGCACTGCTGATCTTCGCTGACTGAAAAAAAGGGGGGCGGTATTCGCGAATGTGAATGCCGCCCTTTTTTTTGCAAGGCCGGCAAACTCTAGCCAGGGGAATGTATCATGTCTTCGAAATTTAACCGCCGATCATTTCTCAGCCGCGTCGGCGCTACGGTCAGTATTGGCGCATTGGCTGCCGTAACCGGGGCTTGCGACCAGCTCGGATTGGGCGGAAGCGACTCCGACGAGGATGAGGCCGACGATGCCGCCGGCGATAGCAATGCCAATGCTGCGGGCGAAACCGCGAGCGGCGGCAAGGAAGGCGAAGAAGGCGGCTTCGGCAACAGCACCGAGGGCGGCTTCGGCAACACCGAGGGCTCGCAGCAAGGCACTGCGGCACCGCGCGGCGGCAACCAGAGCGGACTGACCGACAGCGACATGGGCGCCAGCGCCGATCCTGCGGGAGGCGGCCGCGGCGGTACAAGCAATAATGGCGGCAATAGCGTTACCGATCGCGACACCGGCGCGAGCGCCGATCCGCTCAATGGCGGTCGCGGCGGACCGGGCAGCGTTCGCGGGATAACCGATTCCGACGGCGGCGCGACGGCCGACGCCCCGGGGCAGGGGCGAGGCGGCGGTATTACCGACAGCGATACCGGGCCGAACGCGGATCCTGCGGGCCGCGGGCGCGGCAATTAGGCAATATCCTGTTGCATGGCCGTGCCTCGGCCGCTGCGTCGCATAGTGTAAACATTCAAAGCGGCAAGCCGGTGACGGGCCGGTCGTCACGCCGCGCAAAGGGTTTCGACCATGCACAAATATGATCCCACCGGCGACTTGCCCGATCGGTCGCGCGCGGCGCTCCACCGCGTGCACGACCCGGTCGATCCGTCGGCTTTTTTCCGCGATATCTTCGAAGAGAAATTTCACCTGATCCCGCGCGGCGAAGCGGGCCGGTTCGACGATCTGGTATCGGTCGATGTCATCGACGATTTCATCGCGAGCAATTCGCTGTTCTCGGGGATGATCGATGCGACGCGCGCCGAGCCGCAGATCACGCGCAACCAGTTCACGCTCGACAACGACCATGTCGATCGCAGCGCGCTGCTCCGCCTTTATCAGGACAATGCGACGATCATCGCGCCGCATCTGCATTCCTACCACAAGCCGCTCGGCGATTTCGTCCGCGCGCTCGAACCCGTGTTCAGCGCTTCGTTGCAGACCAATGTCTATCTTACGCCGCCCGGCGCCAAGGGTTTCCGCACGCATTACGACAATCACGACGTCTTCATCCTGCAGATTTCGGGCGCCAAGAGCTGGCGGCTCTATGACGAACCCGTCGGCAAGCCGTTTCGCGGCGAAGGGTTCGAGCCCGGCAAGCACGACGTCGGCGAACCGCAGGAGGAGTTCGTCCTCGAAGCCGGCGACACCGTCTATATTCCGCGCGGCATGATGCACGACGCCCAGAGCCACGAGAACGAAGCCTCGCTGCACATCACGCTCGGCCTCGTCACCAAGACCTGGGCCGATGTCGTGCTCGAGGCGATCTCGAAGGCGGCGCTCGAAATAGACGGGCTGCGGCGGGCGTTGCCGCCCGGCTACGCCAATCGCACCTTCGACCGCGGCCCGGCGCGCGAACAGTTCGCCGAGTTCGTCGCCGAAGTGGCGCTCAAGGCCGAGCTCGACGAACCGCTCGATATTATCGCCGAGGATTATCTCAAGTCGCGAACGCCCGAAATGGCCGGGATCGTTCGCTATGCCTCGGCAGTGATCCCCGAAGATCAACGCTATCACGTGTCCGGCGACGCGCTTTACCGGATCATCGAAGACGACGAGAGCGGCGAGTTCGCGGTGGTGACGCGCGGCGGCGCGAGCGAATTCGTCGCCGCCAAGCGCAAGGCCTTCGATCGCGCGATGAACGGCGAGGCGTTCACGCGCGCCGACCTTCCCGAAATCGAAGCCGCCGAGGCGACCGATCTCGTCCGCCGCCTGCTCTCGCGCGGTCTCGTCAGCCCGGTTTAGCGGTTGGCTGCGTCTTGGCCCGCGCGGCGCGTCAGAAGGGCAGCCAGCGGCGGTTGCGGCTGAAATTCATATAGCCGAGATTGGCGCCGAGCCTTAATCCCGCGCCGAGGCGGATCGGGATCAGCACCTTGTCGCCCGAGCGCATATAGCTCGCGGTCAGCCCGCCGATGAAATAGGCGTCGCCCTCGACCGCCGGGAAACGGCGGAACAACTCCTCGCTGTCGTAGAGATTGTAGACCAGCACGAAGGTCGAAGCGCCGTTGGCGCCGACGTCGAAGCCGACCGACGGGCCTGTCCAATAAACCGGGCGTTCGCCCTCGATCCGGTGGTAGAGCGTCCCCGAGCCGTAGCGCAGCCCGAAGACGAAGGCGCCGCCGGCCTCGCGGCCGACGATATAGCCATTGGGTTCGCCCTGCTCGGCGAGGATATTCTCGATCATCCGCGCGATGCCCTCGGCGCCCTCGCCGAACACGCCGGTCGCGGCGCCGATAAGGTCGTCCTGCTGATAGGTCGTTTCGCCCGGAGCGGCTGTGCCCGCAGACGCGTCGGCGGCAGCGGCGGCGGTGTTTTCGTTGCCCGGCGTGTCGGGCGGGATATAGTCGGTCGCGGCGCTCGCCCTGGTATCGGTCTGTTCGGCGGCCGCCGGATCGAACCCGCTCTCGTCATAGCGATCGGTGGTCGTGCCCGCGCCCGAATAGGCGCTCGCGGGGGCCGATTGCAGCGCCGCATCGGGATCGACGCTGTCGATCTGGGCGAGGCCTGGCGACGCGCCGAGCGTCATTGCCCCCAAGGCCGCGGCAATCGAAATGATGTGCTTTTTCAACATGGCCAATCCCCTATTTGCTCAACCGTATGAACTACGCCTTGCGCGGACTCGCGCGCAATCGAAGCGGGACGAAGCGAGTCGATTGCGCGCCGGA
>CAYQVL010000064.1:0-8229 GCA_964420825.1 uncultured Sphingomonadaceae bacterium | reverse complement strand
GAGCAATTTCCCGATGGATGATTTCGCCAGTGACGATCTCGGCGGCGCGCTGGTTACCGTGCGCGCCGATACCCAGGCGTTCCGCGCCGATATCGAGGCGATGCGGCGGAGCCTGGCCGACGGGCTCGGCGGCGCGGGCGATATCGCCGGGCGGCGGATCGAGGCGGCGCTGCTGCGCGCGGTGCGGAGCGGCAAGCTCGGCTTCGAGGATTTGAAACGGACGGCGCTGGCGATTTTGAGCGATATCGCGGCGGCGGCGGTGCGGACCGGGTTGCAGTCGCTCGGCGGCGGCAAGGGCGCGCAGGCCGGGCCGGCGGGCTTCGGTGCGCAGCTGTTGGGCGCATTGCTCGGCTCGCCGGGACGCGCGACGGGCGGGCCGGTGACGCCGGGGCGCGCCTATATGGTCGGCGAGCGCGGGCCCGAGATGTTCATGCCGGCGGCGAGCGGGCGGGTCGAGCCGGTGATCCGCGGCGGCGGGCGCGAAGTGCGCGTGACGATCAACCTCAATGCGCCGCGCGGCGGCGAACCCGAAGCGCTGGCGCGGTCGGCGCGGCAGATCGCGCGGGCGGTGAAGAGCGCGCTCGAGCGGAGTTAAATCCCCTCTCTCCTTGCGGGCGAGGGAAGGCGGCGCGAACGCGTCGCCGGGGAGAGGGCGCGCGCAGAGCGAGCGCGGGGAGCGTGAACTAACTCATGCTCCGCCCGGCCGCTCCCCCTCTCGGACTGCGGCTAGGGCGCTGCGCGCCCAAGTCTTCGTTGTCCTCTCGCTGCGGGGGAGAGGAGGAGAAACGTCATGCCGCATTGGCTCGCGTCGCCCGGCGATGCGCTTGTGCACAGTCATATCAAGCGCTTCGATCCGCGCTTCTGGAGCGTCAATTTTCCGCGGCCGATGATGGCGTGCGTGGTGACGGCGGGACCGCGGGCGCTGCGCGTCGATGCGCTGTTCTACAAGGCGAACGATCTCGCCGGGCTGATCTGGGAGAGCGAGGATCGCTGGGATCATCCGCTGCTCGGCTATGAAACGGCGCGCGACTATCGCGGCTGCGCGCTGAGCTTTCGCTGGCGCTCGGGCGGGGTCAAGCCGCTCGACGCATTGCACGGGCCGACGCTGACGATCGAAGGGCGCGATGCCGCCGGAGCGGCGAAAGCCTGGTATGTGCGCTTGTGGAATTATGCGAACGGCATTCCGGAAGATGCTGTAATATTATTAGATTTCGATGCACTCGATGGCGGATTTCTGCTGCCGGGCGAGGCCGATCGGCTGTGGGCGGGCGATATCGACCGGATGTTCGTTTCGCTCGTCGCGCCCGGCTATGACGAGAGCGACAGTGTGCTCGCAGCGCCCGCCGAGGGCTGGGCCGAGATGAGCGAGATCGCGTGCGACGGCGCAGGGTCGACGATCCGGATCGGCGATACATTGCTGCCCGAGCACGGGCTGCGGATCGCGACGGGGTTCGACGACGCCTACAATCAAACCCCGGCGCGATTGCTCCGCGGCGTGCTCCAGCTCGGCTATCGCGCGGTAATCAACCATTATGTCGGGATGAGCCATTATTACCGGCTCGCCTGGGATGCGGGCGCGGAGCGGTTGCTCGTCGATCGGGCGGGAGCGGCGCTCAACGCGCCGTGCGCGGCGTGGCATGAGGATTTCATCGCGCGCGCCGGAGCGCTCGGATATGAGGTCGTCCTTTCGCTGTCCTATGAATTGTTCGACGCGGTTTGCCCCGAGGCGTGGAAGCAGCGCGACGAAGCGGGCAATCCCGCGCTGACCGGCTGGACGCCGCCTTCGACCTTGCTCTCGCCGGCCAATACCGAAGCGATCAATTACCTGAAGAATGTCGCACAAGAATTTGTAACGATAGCACAAAATGCAGGGCAGCCCGTTCATTTCCAGATCGGCGAGCCATGGTGGTGGATCAGCCTCGACGGCGCGGCGCGGATTTTCCTCTACGACGATGCGGCGCGCGCGGCGTTCGGCGCCGATCTCGTGTCGATCGCGACGATCAAGGGGGCGCAAAGCGCCGCGCAGATCGCGATGCTCGACCGGGCGGGCGAGATCCTCGCCGCATCGACCGCGGCGCTGGCGGCGGCGGTCAAGGCGCAGGCGCCCGATGCGACGGCCTATCTGCTCGTCTATCTGCCGACGGTGCTCGACGCCGCGGCGCCCGAGGCCAGGCGCGCCAATGTGCCTCCGGGCTGGGCCGAGCCGGCGTTCGACGTCCTCCAGCTCGAGGACTATGACTGGGTGACGACGGGGAACCGCGGGGCGACCGCGCGCGGCGTTGCCGCGATGACGTCACGCCTCGGCTATCCGGCGGCAAAGCAGCATTATTTCGCCGGTTTCGTGCTGCTGCCCGAGGATAAGGGCCTGTGGGCCGAGATCGAGGCGGCGGCGGACGCGGGCCGCGCGCGCGGAACCGCCGCGACCTTTATCTGGGCGTTGCCGCAGGTGGCGCGCAACGGCTTTACCCATTTCGACGCGCAGGAGGGCGAGGTGCAGGCTTTCGACGATGTGGTCTTTCCGCTGGCATTGGGGCGCGAGGCGATGGTTGCCCCAGGCTTTTCAACGGCGATCGTGACGACCGCATCGGGCGGCGAACATCGCAACGCCGACTGGGCCGATGCGCGGATGCGCTACGACGCCGGTCCGGGGGTGCGCAGCGAGGCCGATATCGGCGCGCTGATCGCATTTTTCCGGGCGCGGCGAGGCGCGGCGCGCGGCTTCCGTTTTCGCGATCCCTTCGATTTCAGCTCGCACGGCATGACCGGCGAGCCGGGTGCCGACGACCAGTTTCTCGGGCTTGGCGACGGCGCGGCGACGGGCTTCGCGCTGGTCAAACGCTACGGCGAGGAGAGCGATCAGCAAATCCGGCCGATCACGCGGCCCGTGGCGGGGAGCGTGCGCGTTGCGCTCGACGGCGTCGAAGCGGCGAGCGGCTGGACGGTCGAGGGCGGGCGCCTCGTCTTCGATATCGCGCCGGGCGCGGGCGTCGAGGTGCGCGCGGGCTTCCTGTTCGACGTGCCCGTGCGCTTCGCCGAGGACCGGGTCGAGGTCAGCCGGGCGACGTTTCTGGCGGGCGAGGCGGTCAGCGTGGGGTTGATCGAGGTGCGCTGAATCCTCGCCGCGACGGGGAGGCGGCGGCCCGCAGGGCTGACCGAGGGGTCGCGAGCGCGGCGAGCGCCCGCCGTCAGCCCGGTGCCCTCCCGTGAGTTGGTCGCGAGACCCCGCCACCGGCTTCGGCGGTCCCCCTCCCCGTTTCGGGGAGGATTGGAGAATGGCATGACCGATTTTCTCGATTCCCCGCTGGGGACGATCGCCCTGTGCTGGCGGCTGCAGCGCCGCGACGGCGTTGCGCTCGGCTTTACGGCGCACGACCGCGATCTCGTCATCGCCGGGCTGGCTTATCGCGCGGCGCCCGGGATGCTGCCATCGGCCGTCGCCCTGACCGACGGCTTCGACGCCGATGCAATGGATGTGTCGGGGGCGCTGACGAGCGCGGCGATCAGCGGGGCCGATCTGGCGAGCGGACGCTGGGACGGGGCGCGGGCGCGGCTGTTCGCGGTCGACTGGACCGAGCCCGAAAGCGAGCCGCTGCTGCTGGCGCGCGGCGAGCTCGGCGCGGTGTCGATCGAGGGAGCGGGCTTCACCGCCGAATTGCTTGGGCCGGCGGCGCTGCTCAACCGGCCCGTCGTCGAACGGACCTCGCCCGAATGCCGCGCGAATTTCGGCGATTTGCGATGCCGCGCCGATCTCGCGCCGCGCACGCGGCTGACGCGGGTCGCCGCGGCGATCGACGAAGCGACGATCGAGGTCGAAAGCGCCGGTAGCGAGGCGGGAGCCTATGCCTATGGGTCGCTGCGCTGGATAAGCGGCGCCAATAGCGGCCTCGCCGCGACGATCCTGCGCGCGAGCGGGCCGCTGCTGACGCTGCGCGATCCGGCGGCGTTCGAGGTGACGATAGGCGATCGCGTCGAGATCGTCGAGGGCTGCGACAAAAGCTTCGAAACCTGCCGCAACCGCTTTGACAATAGCGATAATTTTCGCGGCGAGCCGCATCTTCCGGGGAACGATTTGCTGACCCGCTATCCGGGGGCGAATCGATGACGCAGCCGTCTCGCCGCGCCGATCTGATTGTGAGCGCGGCGCGGATGCTGGTGGGGACGCGGTTCCGGCCGCAGGGGCGCGATCCGGCATATGGCCTCGACTGTATCGGGCTGACCGCGCTCGCCTATCGGGCGGCGGGCGCGGCGCCGGTAATTCCCCGGGGATATGCGCTGCGCGGCGGATCGAGCGACGCGGCGCGCGCCTGTCTGCGCGCGACGGGGTTCGTCGAGATCGCGCCCGATGCCGCGCAAGCCGCCGACCTGCTGCTGCTGCGTCCGGGGCCGAGCCAGCTCCATCTCGCGGTGATGACCAAGGGCGGTTTCGTCCATGCCGACGCCGGGTTGCGCCGCGTCGTCGAGACGCCGGGGCGTCCGATCTGGCCGGTGCTGAGCGCGTGGCGATGGGGCGGGTGAGTTCGATCTTCCCAGCGCCGGGGAGGATTTGGAGGAATTGCATGGCCACACTCATTCTCAGCACCGCCGGGACCGCCGTGTTCGGGCCGGCCGGCGGGGCTATCGGCGCGCTGATCGGGCAGCAGTTCGACCAGCGGATATTCAAACCCGGCGACCGCGAAGGCCCGCGGCTGGCCGAGATCAATGTCCAGACTTCGTCCTACGGATCGCAAATTCCGAAGATTTTCGGGACGATGCGGGTCGCCGGGACGGTGGTCTGGGCGACCGACCTGCGCGAGGACAGGACGCGCGAAGGCGGCGGCAAGGGACGGCCGGGGACGACGGCCTATAGCTATAGCGTGTCGTTCGCCGTCGCTCTGTCGGCGCGGCCGATCCTCGCCGTCCGCCGGATCTGGGCCGACGGCAAATTGCTGCGCGGCGGCGGCGGCGACTTCAAGAGCGAGACGGGCTTCCGGCTGCATCCGGGCGGCGAAACGCAGGCGATCGATCCGCTGATCGCCGCGGCCGAGGGGGCAGGGGGAGCACCCGCCTATCGCGGGCTCGCGCTCGCGGTGTTCGAGGACTTCCAGCTCGCCGATTATGGCAACCGCATCCCCTCGCTGAGCTTCGAGGTCGAAGCCGATACGGGGAGCGTGCCGCTGGCGCGGATCATCGGCGAGCTCAGCGAGGGCGAGGCGATCGCCGACAGCAGCGCCGCGCTGACCGGCTATAGCGCGCAGGACGAGAGCGTGCGCGGCGCGATCGAAACGCTGCTGGCCGCGCTGCCGCATCAGCTCAGCGACGACGGCGCGGCGCTCATCCTTAGCGAAGGTCCCGCCGATCCGCTGGCCATCGACGGCGATCTTCATGGCGCGAAACCCGGCGAGCAAGGCGGCGCGCGCGTCGCGTTCGAGCGCCGGAGCGCGGGCAGCGTGCCCGACGAAATCGAATTGCGCTATTACGAGCCGCTGCGCGATTATCAGGCCGGGCTCCAGCGCGCGCGCCATGGCGGGCCGGGCCGCCGGAGCGAACGCATCGACCTGCCCGCGACGCTGGCCGCGCCGCGCGCCAAGGCGATCGCCGAGGCGCGGCTCGAACGCCGCTGGGCCGAGCGGGTGAGCGCGCGGCTGCTGTTGCCGTGGCGGCAGATGGCGCTGCGGCCGGGAAGCGCGGTGCGGATCGCGGGCGAGGCGGGCGCTTGGCGGATCGCCGGGGTGACGCTCGAGAGGATGGCGGTGGCGCTCGATCTCGTGCGCACCGGCGGCGGCATCGCCGGCGCAACCGACAGCGCCGACCCGGGGCGCGCCGCGCCCGATCCCGATCTCGTCCATGGCCCGACGACGCTTCACCTGCTCGATCTTCCGGCGCTCGACGACATGCTCGACGCCGCGCCGCGGCTGCTGATCGCGGCGGCGGGGCAGTCGCCGGGCTGGCGGCATGCCGCGCTCGCGCTCAGCCTCGACGGCGGCGCGAGCTTCGAATCGATCGGCCGGACCGCGCCGCCGGCGATCATCGGCGAGGCGATCGACGCGCCGGCGCCGGGGCAGGCGGCGATGTTCGACAGCGCGGCCGCGGTCGAGATCGCGCTTCTCCACGACGACATGTGGATCGAGGGCCGTTCGAACGACGCGCTGGCCGCGGGCGCCAATCTTGCGCTGCTCGGCGACGAGATCATCCAGTTCGGCATCGCCGAGCCGCTCGGCGGCGGACGCTTCCGGCTTTCGCAATTGCTTCGCGGGCGGCGCGGCAGCGAATGGGCGGCGGCAAATCACCAGCCCGGCGAGCGCTTCGTGCTGCTCGATCGGGCAAGCCTCAAGCGCTATGACGCGCCGGTCGCGGCGATCGGCGCCGCCGTCGAACTGCTCGCGACGGGTATCGGCGACGAACAACCGGCGGCAGCCGCGATGGTGCTCGCCGGGCGCTCGATTCGGCCGCCCGCGCCCGTCCACCTCGACGCAGCGCGGCAGGCGGATGGCGGCATCGCCATCGCCTGGGTGCGCCGCAGCCGTATCGGCTGGGCGTGGCGCGATGGCGGCGACGCGCCGCTCGGCGAAGAGCAGGAGCGCTGGTCGCTGACGATTACGCCCGACAGCGGCGCGGCGCGCACGGCCGAAACCGGCGCCGGATATTATCTATATAGCCAAGCCGACCAGATCGCCGACGGCGCATCGGCGGCGAGCCGGTTCGAGATTCGCGTCGCCCAGCTCGGCGCGCTGGCGATCGGCGAGCCGCCGGCGGCGGCAAGCTTCATCCTCTAGGGAGCAAACGATCATGACCGAGACGACCGCGCGCTTCGCGCTGCCGTATATCCTGCCGGGCCAGGCGCAGAAGGAGGTATATCACAACGAAGCGCTGGCGCTCGTCGATACGGCCTTGCATCCGGTGGCCGAATCGCTCGGCGACGATGTTCCGCCCGCCGGCCCGCAACCCGGCCAGTGCTGGATCGCCGGAACCGCGCCGGGGGGCGAATGGAGCGGGCGAGCCGGACAGATCGCGGTCTGGACCGCGGGCGGCTGGCGCTTTGTCGCGCCCGTCGAGGGGATGCGCGTGTGGCTGCGCGGGGCGGGCGTCCATGCGCGCTGGACGGGCGCGGACTGGCTTAGCGAGGCGGCGGCGGACCCGGCGATCGCCGATATTCTCGGCGGCAACGACGCGCGCGACGCGATCAACGCCATGCTCGCGGTCATGCGCAACCACGGCCTGATCGAGGGCTGAGCGCATCCGGCGGGCCGAATATCAGTGTGGCAAAAATATCCGCCTTGCCGGCGCAATCCGGAAAAATGCCGCTATCCTGTTGTCACCATGGAACCAACACGGCATAACGGCATTAGGTTGTTTAGTGGTCAGGAGTGTCGCGGCGGCAAATTCCCGCAATTGCGGCATTTCGGCAACAGATTATCAAATTGTCCGCTTGCACGGATAGATTGATTTCGATATTGGTTTTTTGTGTTCCTAGTCTAGGAATCTGTAAGAAAGGGGAAAGTTATGCGCAAGTTCGCCCTCAAAGCGGCACTCGCCACTACCGCACTGACGTTGGCGATGACGCCGGCGCTGGCGCGCAACAATACATTTTATATCGGCGCCGAAGGCGGTCTCACGATCGTCGAAGACACCGATTACGACATCACCAACTCGGTCGGTACGACCTTCGAAGACACCTTCAAGGTCGATCACAAGCTCGGCTTCGATGTCGGCGGCATCATCGGTTACGATTTCGGTGTGTTCCGGCTTGAAACCGACGTTTCCTATCGCCGCAACGAAGTCACCGGTATCCGCCAGTCGGATATTCCCGGCGCACGGCTTCCGATCGCGGGCACACCGCGTGCCGACGGCGGCGTCAACTACAATCCGGGCGGCCCCAACGGCAACGCTCCGGGCATCCCCTTCGAGTGGAACGGCGCCAAGGGCAACACGCACACCATCGCGTTCATGGTCAACGGCCTGCTCGACTTCGGTCCCGAAGACGGCCTGCAGGGCTTTGTCGGCGGCGGCGCGGGTGTCGCCCGCACGAGTGTCAGTGCGCTTCGCGTCACCCAGGCGGCTCCGCTCTTTGTCGACCAATCGGACACGGGTTTCGCCTGGCAGGTTATCGCCGGCGCCCGTTACCCGCTGACCAGGAACATCGACGTCGGCGTGAAGTATCGCTTCTTCAACCAGCCCGACGTCGATCTGCGGACCTTCTACAGCTCGGATGCGGGCTTCCGGCAGCGGACGCACAGCCTGTTGGCGACTTTG
>CAYQVL010000063.1:0-8275 GCA_964420825.1 uncultured Sphingomonadaceae bacterium | reverse complement strand
CCTCGGCAAAGGCGGCGTTGAAGCGCTTGAGCGCCTTGCGATGGCGCGCGAGCAGCAGGCAACCGCTGGTGTCCTGATCGAGGCGGTGGACGATCAGCGGCGCGTGGACAAAGCCGAGCCGCAGCTCGCCGAGCCGATCCTCGAGACAGGCACCGCCGCGCTTGGGCTGCGTCACCGGAACGCCGGCCGGCTTGTCGAGAACGATCACCTCGGCGTCGCTGAACAGGATGCGGTCGGAGAGCATGAACGGCTCTTAGACCGCGGTGACGAGCACGCCTAGTTGGGCGGGCTATCTTCGGCTGGATGCGGCGCATAGTCGAGCCGTCCTATCTCGCTGATCCGGCCATCGGCGAGCCGGCCTTCGACAAGCTCATAGCCGAGCAGCGCGAAGGTGCGACTGCCCAGAAAGATCGGCCGCGCATTGCCGTACCAGTCGACGCAGGAGGCCTGGCAATTGTCGTCGACAACGCCCTCGACTTCCGCCGCCAGCTCGCCCGCATTCGAGAACCGGCGATCGTCGCGGCGCAGGAACAGCATCGCCGCCGCGCTGCCCAGCAGGCGGCGAAACTCGCTCGGCGCGACACGCGCGATGGGCAGGCCCAAAGTGCCCGACACGCCGTCGGGCGATCCCGGATCGGGGCGGTAGAAATAGGCGTGACTGCGCGCTTCGCCCTGCGAGGCTGCGGGCATGGTGAAGACATCGGCGATACGCGGCGCGCCTTGGGTCAGCGCAATCGCGGTAAAGCCGAGACTCCCGCCTTCGCCGCTGCCCACGATCACCGCGTCCGATCCGAGGATTTCGATGCGCTCGATCGCATGATCCGGCGAGAATGCGGCGCCCGGACCGCCATCGAGCGGCACCGCGAAGGCCTCCGCCCCTCTCTCGTCATCAGTGGCGCTCGCCCTGCGATAACCATAGACCAAATGACTGCCGACAAAGCGGTTCTCGAAGCTCGGGACATAGCCTTCGATCCTCCCGAGATGCCGGTAGTAGCGTTGCCGCGCCTCCTGCTGCCCGTCGCCGAATTCGCTCAGCGGCAGTCGTAAAAGGCTGATCGTGCCCTCGGGCGCTTCGGGCAGCCACATCGCTTCGCTGCCGCCTCCGGCCCGAACCAGCACATTGAGCATGGCGTCGCCGGCGTCCTCGCGGAACGAGAATTGATCGGCGGGATAGCCGCGCGTGCCGATGGCCGAGGGACGACCTTCGGTTAGCGGCAGCCGGTAGAGCCGGGAAAATTCGCGTACCGTCTCGTCGTCATAATCCTCGTCCTCGGTCACCCAGAGATAGACCGCGCTCGCCGAGACATAGAATTCGCGCGATTCGCCGCCGATCACGGCGATCGCCGAACAATTGAACTCCGCCGACGCGATATCGCAGGTCGTGACACTGTGGAGCGTCGAGGCCGTGCCATAGCGCCCGCGCAGGATATCGCTGGCGATGTATATCTGGCGCGGCCCGGCGATGCGTTCGAACGCGCCGTCCTGCCCATCGCCACGCCAGCGTTTGACGCCGGGCAGCGCATCGAGCGGCTGATCGCCGGCGAACAGATCGAGCGGGGTATAGAAAATCAAGCTGTTGCCGATCAGGCGCGACGCATAATTTGCGCTCGAATAATAATCGTTCGAGCGCAGGTGGTGCGCGTCTTCGAAGCTCAGCCGGCCGTCGTCGGACAACCGGAAGCGGTTGATCTCGGTCCCGCCCCGGGCATAGCTATAGCCGATCACGACGACGCGGTCGCCGGCGATCAGCATCTCGTCATACCAGGAACCCTGTCCCGAGGCGCCCGGAGGAAAGGCGTCGATCGTATCGATGGCGCGGCGCTCTCCGTCCGCGATCGACACGGTAAACAAGCGGCCCCGACGCAGAATGACCAATATGTCGCCGCGGATCTTGACGATACCGCCCTCATCAACTCCGACCGTTTGGTTGTTGGTAATGCTCGGAGCATCGACACTCGGCGCGGCTTCGGCGACCGGGGCGGCACCGGACGGCGGGGGAGGTGGAGGAGGCGGTGGAGGCGGTGGCGGATAGCTTTCAAATTCCGATTGCCGCTGCGCCCTTATGCGGAGCAGGAACCGCGTCAGTTCCTTGTCGGATCGGAAGGAACGTAACCCGGGCTGCGCGGTCGTTCGTCCCGCCGAGGCGCCCGCGTCTTGCAATGCCTGCGCCGGTGCGGACGTGATCAGGCCGGCAAACAGTACGACAACGACGCCAAGCGCCGCCCATCCGTGTGCCCCTATGAACTGGCGGCGGAAAAATTCGGTCATGCGCTCTCCCCTCGACAACCCAAGCCATGCTCCGCACAAAGCCGCGTCGTCAATGGGCCAGAAGCCCGATTTCAGCAGCCGACGCCTAGCGCAGGCATTCGACCAGTTCGCCGTCGACGGAATCGCCGTGGAGCACAGAGATGTCGCCGGTTGATTCAAGCACGACATAGCGGACCGCGCTACGTTCGAGCGCATTGGCCTCGCGCAATTTGGCGATGACGTCCGAGCGCGCGACGCGGGTATCCTTGAGGGCGCGCTCGTCGATAACGCCGTCGCGCATCAATATGCGCGGGGTATTGTCGATCGCCTGCTCGAAACCGAGCGCCGGTCTAGCCGTGCACCTTGGCGGCGACCTCGGCAACGCGTTGTCCCAGATAGCGCGCGCCGGCAAGATCGTTTTCGCTGGGCTGGCGTTCACCCTTGCCGCCGGCGATCGTCGAGGCGCCATAGGGCGAACCGCCGGTGATCTCGTCGAGCGTCATTTGCTGCTGGAAGCCGTAATCGAGGCCGACGACCGTCATGCCGAAATGGAGCATGTTGGCGATCATCGAGAATAGAGTCATTTCCTGCCCGCCATGCTGGGTCGCGGTCGAGGTGAAGGCGCCGCCGATCTTGCCGTTGAGCGCGCCCATGGCCCAGAGCCCGCCAACCTGATCTAGGAATGCCGCCATCGACCCGCTGATCCGGCCAAAGCGCGTCGGCGTGCCGAAGACGATCGCGTCGTAATCGGGCAGTTCGTCGATCTCGGCGCGCGGATAGGGCTTGTCCCGATCGGCGTCGACATTGACGCCGAGCTCGGGAACGCGGCGCAACGTCGCCTCGGCGCCGCCTTCGCGCGCGCCTTCGGCTACGGCTTCGGCCATTTGGAGTGTGTGGCCATAGGTCGAATAATAGAGGACGAGAACTTTGGTCATGTTGGACTCCTTGGTTAAGCCGCCACTCCGGCCGAAGCCGGGAGGGCGGGAGGGTCAGGCGGCGTCGACGAAGACGAGTTCACTGTCTTCAAGCGCTTCGAGGTGGAGGCTGGTTCCCCCCGAAATCGCCGCGCCGTCGCGCGCGGCGATTTCAACATCGTTGGCGACGATGCGGCCGGTGGCGGGGACGAGATAGCCGTAGCGGCCCTCGCCGAGGTCGTAATCGAGGCTTTCGCCGGCCTTGAGCGTCGCGCCCATGACGCGCGAGGGCGTCATGATCCTGAGCGCGTCCTGATCCTCGTCGAAGCCGCTGGCGAGCGTCACGAACTTCCCCGAGCGATTTTCCTTGGGGAAGGGCTTGGCCCCCCAGCGCGGCTGCGCGCCGGGCTGGGCGGTCTCGATCCAGATCTGAAACAAGGTCGTCGTCTCATCCTCCAAATTGGCCTCGCTGTGGCGAATGCCGCTGCCCGCACTCATCACCTGGACATCGCCGGCCCCGGTGCGGCCGCGATTGCCCATGCTGTCCTCATGCGTGATCGCGCCCGACCGGACATAGGTGATGATCTCCATGTTGCGGTGCGGATGCGGCGGGAAGCCGCCTCCCGCCGCGATCTCATCATCGTTCCACACGCGGATCGGGCCCCAGCCCATCCGCGAGGGATCGTGATAATTTGCGAAAGAAAAATGATGGTGGGCGTTGAGCCATCCGTGATCGGCATGGCCGAGGCTAGTGAAGGGTCGCTTCTCGATCATTGCTCTGCCCCTGGTCCGCGGTGCGTGTTGACACCCAGATAGGGGCGCGGCAGATGAACATAAATAGAAACTTTAGAAAAGCATCGTTTCAAAATCGTGTCTAATTTGCCAGACTTCGAAGCATGGGCGATTTTCGCCAAGGTCGTCGAACTGCGATCATTTACCGCGGCGGCCGAGGATCTCGGGCTTTCCAAGGCGACCATCTCAAAGGCGGTGACACGGCTCGAAGCCGCGCTCGGCGTCACCCTGCTCCACCGCAGCTCGCGCCATCTCTCGTTGACCGAGAGCGGCCGCGCGCTCGCCGGGCGCGCGCAGCACCTGCTCGGACTCGGCGAGGAAGCCGAGGACGCCGCGCGCGAAGATGCGGCGAGCCCGCGCGGCCTCGTCCGCCTCGCCGTGCCGATGAGCTTCGGCATGGCACATGTCGGTCCGCTGCTGCCCGATTTCCTGAGCGCCTATCCCGATATCGCGGTCGATGTCCATCTGAGCGACGAGACCGTCGATCTGGCCGGCGAAGGGTTTGACGCAGCGCTGCGCATCGGCGCGCTGCCCGACAGCGCGCTGAAGGCGCGGCGCCTCGCGCCCGTAGCCCGCCATCTCGTCGCCGCGCCGGCCTATCTCGCGGCGCATGACCGCCCACGCCATCCGTCGGAGCTCGCCGACCACGCCTGTTTCTGCTACGCTTATCTGCCCAATCCCGAGACCTGGCGCTTCACCGGCCCGGGCGGCGAGGAGGCAAATGTCCGCCCGCGCGGCTCGCTGCGCTCGAACAACGCCGAGGTCGTGCTCCCGGCATTACGCGCCGGACTCGGCATCGCGCTGGTTCCCGATTTCATTATCGACCCGGATCTTGCCGGCGGCGCGGTCGAACAGTTGCTGCCCGGCTGGTCGACGCCGCCGATCGCGCTGCATCTGGTGACCCCGCCGGGCGGCCCACGCCCGGCGCGCATCACCGCATTGCTCGACTTTCTGGCCGCGCGATTTGGCGCCTAATGCGGAACCGGTTCGCGACACATGCGCCGCGTCAGCCTTTCCATAGCGTATCGACAATCGGACAGTCGGCCACATCAGCGCCATCGCACTGCGCCGCCACGCCGACGAGGGTGCGTTCGAGCTTCTTGAGGTCGGCGATCTTGCGTTTGACGCTGTCGATATGGTCACGCGTGAGGCTCAACACTTCGCCGCAGGTATAGCGGTCGGAGTCGACGAGGCTGAGCAGGCTCTTCAGCTCTTCGAGCGAAAAGCCGAGTTCGCGACCGCGCAAGATAAAGCCGAGCCGAGCCTGATCGCCAGCCGAATAGAGCCGGTGACCGCTCGGCGTCCGTTCGGGCGGATTGAGCAATGCGATTTTCTCATAATAGCGGATCGTCTCGATGTTGCAGCCGACACTTTTCGCCAGCGCTCCACGTTTTATCGGCCTGCGATCCGCCATGGTTCGAACCTTTCGAAGAATTCGCTTGAACCTGTAGTTACTACAGAAGTTATAATGCCGAGAACGGGCAGACAAGGACTGTGGAATTATGAACCCTAAATCGTGAACGATGGATATGAAACCGGCGCGGCAAGCCGGCCAGACCAGCGTCAGGGCGTCTGGGCGGCGGGCGGTGTTATCGGCGCCCTGCTCGCCGGCTCCTGTTGCATCGCGCCGCTTGCGCTTGTTCTGCTCGGGGTCAGCGGAGCGTGGATCGGCAATCTGACCGCGCTCGAACCCTATAAATGGTATTTCATCGCCGCGACAGCGGGATTTCTGGCCGCCGGTTTCCGGCAGGTCTATTTCAAGGCCAAGCCGCCTTGCGACGAGGGATCCTACTGCGCCCGTCCCGCCTCGTCCGCGATCACCAAAAGCGTCCTGTGGATCGCCACCGCGCCTGTGGCGCTGTCGGTGACGATCGATTGGTGGGCGCCGTTATTTTATTAGGAGTGAAGATATGAATAGCCGGACCATCATCATTGCCGCCGTCCTTATGCTCGGCATCGCCGGCCTCGGCGCAGCCACCATGCTGCCCTCGGTTTCCTCCGGAGCGGCCGGTGCTGCAACCGCCGAGTCCCGAACCGCGACCTTTGCCATCGCCAACATGACCTGCGCGGTCTGCCCGATTACCGTCAGAACCGCGATGCGCCGGGTCGCAGGTGTCGCGGCGGTCGAGGTGGATTTCGAAGCGAAGACGGCGACCGTCCGCTTCGATCCGGCTGTCGCGACACAAGCGCAAATAGCCGCGGCGTCGACGAATGCCGGCTATCCAGCACGATTGGCGGGACACTGAGTAGCATGGACAATAGAACGCTTCTCAAGACCGGCATAGTGGGCGCGATCATCGCGACCCTGTTGTGCGCAACGCCGTTGCTTTTGGTTCTCGTCGCCGCGGTCGGACTGTCCGCCTGGCTGGCCTGGTTCGATTATCTGGCCTTTGCGGCGCTCATTCTGTTCGCGGGAGTGGCGGGCTATGCCTTGCTTCTTCTCTATCGCCGGAAAAGGGGCGGCTGATGGAATTGCAATCGACGCTGACCTGTCCGAAATGCGGGCATCGCGAAACCGAAACCATGCCGACCGACGCCTGCCAGTTCTTCTACGACTGCAAGTGCTGCGATGCGGTGTTGCGGCCCCTTGCCGGCGATTGCTGCGTCTTTTGCTCGTTCGGCTCGATCCCCTGCCCGCCGATCCAGGAAGCGCGCGCCAATGGCGAAAGCGCCGCATGCTGCGGAGATTAAGCCGATGAGAACGCAAGACTTCGACCTTATCGTCCTCGGCGTCGGCATGGCGGCGGTCAGCGCGGCCAATAAATGCGCCGCGGCAGGCTGGTCGATCGCCGTAGTCGACGAGCTGCCCTATGGCGGCACCTGCGCGCTGCGCGGGTGCGACCCCAAGAAGATGCTGCGCAGGGGCGCGGAGATTATCGACGCGGCGAGGCTGATGCAGGGCAAGGGAATCCTCGGCGATCTCGCGATCGACTGGGCCGATCTCGTCGCGTTCAAGCGGACATTCACCGAAGCAATGCCGGGCAAGATAGAGGGCGGTCTCGATGCAAACGGCGTCGCGACGTTCCACGGATCGGCGCGCTTCGTGGGCGAGAATATGATCGAGATCGACGGCAAGGCGAGATTGCAAGCCGGCCATATCCTCATCGCGACGGGCTCCAAACCCCGCCCGATCGATGTTCCGGGCGCCGGGCACCTCACCGACAGCACCGATTTCATGGAGCTCGAAGCGCTTCCCGGGCGCATTCTCTTTGTCGGCGGCGGCTTCATCTCGTTCGAGTTCGCGCATATCGCCGCGCGCGCCGGGAGCGAGGTCTGCATTATCGACCGGGGCGCGAGGCCGTTAAAGGGCTTCGACCCCGATCTTGTCGAGAAGCTCGCCGGCCGCAGCCGCAAGGCCGGAATCGAACTGCGCAGAGAAACCGCGCTCAAGTCGATAGAGCCCGGCGATGGCGGCTTCGCCGTCCATGTCGAGACCGATGGCTGGCCGCAGACGCTGCGTGCCGATCTCGTTGTCCACGGCGCGGGCCGCGTTCCGGCGATCGATCAACTCGATTTGCCGGCGGCGGGCGTCGAAGCAACGGCTTCGGGCATCGCCGTCGATGAATATCTGCAAAGCCGCTCCAACCCCGGAATCTATGCCGCAGGCGACGCCGCCGACACCCAAGGCCCGCCGCTGACGCCCGTCGCGGTGTTCGAGGGCAAGGTGGCTGCCTCCAACATGCTCAAGGGGAACCACGCAACACCCGATTACCGGGGCATCCCGAGCGTTGTCTTCACGATCCCCGAACTGGCGCGGATCGGCATGCTCGAGGGCGAGGCCGGCGAAGCGGGGCGCAGCGTCCGCGTCGCCTATAACGACACCGGCGGCTGGTATTCCAATATGCGCGTCGGCGAGAGCTGCGCCGCCGCCAAGATCATCATCGACGAGAAGACCGGTGAAATTCTCGGGGCGCATCTTCTCGGGCCCGAATATGCCGAGCTGGTCAATATCTTCAGCCTCGCGATGCGGCTTGGGCTGACGGCCGCGGACATCAAGAAAATGGTCGCCGCCTACCCGTCGGTCGGTTCGGATCTGGGATCGATGCTGTAGGCGTTGCCCGCTCGACCAAGCGAGCCGCCGCTGCCCCACCCGGTGAGTCCCATATGCAACACCCGCGCGACTCGTGGAGTTAACGGGCCTTTAACCTTTTGCCTTCATATCTCGCATGGTTAATGAAATGGGCAGAGCCGCCCGGAACCCGAAATTCCATGCGGCGCCCAAAGCCAAGGGGTCGAGACCTATGCGTGTGTTGCTGATCGAAGACGAGCCGACGACCGCCAAAAGCATCGAGCTGATGCTGACGACCGAAGGCTTCAACGTC
>CAYQVL010000062.1:0-8278 GCA_964420825.1 uncultured Sphingomonadaceae bacterium | reverse complement strand
GCGCGCCTTCGAACAATATCCGGTCGCCGCGCCGGCGCGCTTCGTTGAGCGCGCGCCAGACGGGCTTGGCGAAGGGAAGAACGAAATCGGCAATGGCGCGCAAGTCGCCGAGCAGGCGGTCGCGGTCGATCGGCGCTTCGCCGAAACCCGCGCGCAGGGCGTCGTGATGCGCGCACAGTCGGTCGAGCTGGGGTGCGAGGTCGTCGAGATGGGCGAGGTCGCAGACGCGGATTGCGCGGCGCCCGACTTTATCTTCGTAAGCCGGGCCGATGCCGCGCCGCGTCGTGCCGATCTTGCCCTCGCCGCTGGCGTCTTCGCGCAACCCGTCGAGATCGCGATGGATCGGCAGGATCAGCGTACAAGTTTCGGCGATCTGGAGCGTCTCGGGCGTCACGGCGATGCCCTGGCCCGCGATTTTCTCGATCTCGTCGCGCAGCGCCCAGGGATCGAGGACGACGCCGTTGCCGATGAAAGAGGGTGTTCCGCGGACGATCCCCGAAGGAAGCAGCGAGAGCTTGTAGGTCTCGTTGCCGATGACGAGCGTATGGCCGGCATTATGGCCACCCTGGAAGCGGACGACGCAATCGGCGCGCGCCGACAGCCAGTCGACGATCTTGCCCTTGCCCTCATCGCCCCACTGGGCGCCGATTACGGTGACATTGGCCATGTGCGGGAAGCTTTCTGCCGGTGAATGGGAGACCGGTGCCCGTCAGTAGAGCCGGGGGGCATCCCCGTCCATCATCAATCTCCGCCGAGGCGACGAGGAGTTAGCTTGGCGGCATGAACAGGTCGAGGATCGCCAGCCCGATCGCCATCGCCGCTATGATCAGCGCAATCCTCGCAAGGCTGCTCGCGCGCTGCGTTTCAGCCTTGAGTTCGTTGAGATCGTCGGCGGACATGTCGATTTCCTAACCTAGTTTGCTGATTTCGCCATCCCAGACATGGGTGCAGCCAAGTGCTCTTGAGTCCTCGTCCTCCGACAATGCCGCCACGGTACGCCAACCATCGCCGCGAAGTTGTGACGCAATTTCGGTGTCGGTTCCCCATGGCAGGAAAATACGCCGCTTTTCCTTGCGTCCCAGCCCCGCATCGACGAGCGGGTCGAGGTAGAGCGAGAAGCCGATGGAGGGCTCTTCGGCGCCGTCTTGATGGCATATGGCGTAGCTGCCGCCGCGGCCGATTTCGCCCGAAATTCCCGCACCGAACAGCGAGAAGCCGAGCCAGCTTTGATATTCGAAGCCATGGCGTTCGGTCGGGTCGAGCGTGATCGTCGCGCGATCGCCCAAGGTCGAGGCGATTTGTGCGATCGCGTCGAGCCGCGAATCGAGCGCGCCGCCGGCTTCGATCGCGCGCAGCGAGTCGAGCGCGCGATCGAGCGGGCCGGCGGCGGCGATGAGCGGCAGATAGGCCTGGGCCCCGAGTGCGGCGAGCGCGCCGGCATCCTTTTCGTCGAGCTCGGCGCGAACCTGGTCGATGGCTCCGGCGTCGAGCGCGAAGGGGCCTTGGGCGAGCGTCTCGACGAGATCGGGCAGTGTCAGATCGACGGTCACACCGGTAACGCCCGCCGCCTCGAGCGCCTCGACCGCGACCGAGAGAATCTCGCGCGCGGCGGCGACGCTGTCATTGCCGATCAGTTCGGCGCCCGCCTGCAGCAACTCGCGTTCCGGGCGCAATTGCGTCGCCCGCAATTTGAGGATTTGCCCGCCATAGGCGAGCCTGAGCGGCCGCGCGCGATGCGCCAGCCGCGTTACCGCGATGCGCCCGATTTGCGCGGTGATATCGGGGCGCAGCGCAAGCGTACGCTGCGATACCGGGTCGACGATACGCAACAGATCCCGCGCGCCCTCGGCCTTGAGGCGGCCAAGCAGGCCTTCCTCGAACTCCGCGAGCGGAGGCGAGACGCGCTCATAGCCATATGACGCGACGGTATCGAGCGTATCGCGCAGCAGTCGCGCCGCCGCTTCGGCTTCGGGCGGCAGCCGGTCGCGCAATCCTTCGGGGAGGAGGCCGGGGGGCAAAGCGGACATCGCCAACCCTTAGCGCGCCGCGGCGGTCATTTGAAATCGATCGCTTTGACTTTTTTGACGCCTTCGAGATTGCAGACCTTCCACATCACCGGTTCATCGACGGGCTGATCGACCGAGAGCAGCAGCACCGCTTCGCTGCCGCCGTCGCGTCGGCCGAGGTGGAAGTTGCCGATGTTGACGCCTGCTTCGCCCAGTGCGGTGCCGATGCTGCCGATGAAACCGGGCTTGTCCTCGTTGACGACATAGAGCATCGCGCCGTCGAGATCGGCCTCGATCTTGATGCCGAAAAGCTCGACAAGGCGCGGAGAATGCGGGCCGAATAGCGTGCCGGCGACCGACTTTTCGCCTTCGTCGGTCATCACCGCGACGCGCAGCAGCGTATGATAGACCCCCTCGCGGTCATGACGGATCTCGCGGACGTCGAGCCCGCGCTCGCGGGCCAGATACGGTGCGTTGACCATGTTCACTGTGTCCGAGTGGGCGCCCATGAAACCGGCAAGGACGGCGCCGGTGATCGGCTTCTGGTTGAGCTCGGCGGCAGCGCCCTCGACTTCGATCGAAATACCCTGGACGGCATCATGAGCAAGCTGGCCGACGAGCGAACCGAGCTTCTGCGCCAACGCCATATAAGGCTTGAGTTTCGGCGCTTCGTCGGCCGAAAGCGAGGGCATGTTGAGCGCGTTGGCGACGCCGCCTTCGAGCAGGAAATCGGCCATCTGTTCGGCGACCTGGATCGCGACATTGACCTGCGCTTCGCTCGTCGAGGCGCCGAGATGCGGCGTCGAGATCAGACCCGGCGTGCCGAAAAGCGGATTGGCGGTGGCCGGTTCCTCGGCGAAAACGTCGAGCGCCGCGCCGGCGACCTGACCCGATTCGAGCGCTTCTTTTAGTCCTACTTCGTCAATCAACCCGCCACGCGCGCAATTGATGATACGCACACCGCGCTTGGTCTTTGCCAGCGCCTCCTTCGAGAGGATGCCGCGCGTCTGATCGGTCAAGGGCGTGTGGAGGGTGATGAAATCGGCACGTGCGAGCAGGTCGTCGAGTTCGACCTTTTCGACGCCGAGCTCGACCGCGCGCTCCTCGGTGAGGAAGGGATCATAGGCGACGACCTTCATCTTGAGGCCGCGCGCGCGATCGGCGACGATCGATCCGATATTGCCGGCGCCGATCAGCCCCAGCGTCTTGTGCGTCAGCTCGACGCCCATGAATTTCGATTTTTCCCATTTACCCGCCTGCGTCGAAAGATCGGCTTCGGGAAGCTGGCGGGCGAGCGCAAACATCAGCGCGATGGCATGTTCGGCGGTGGTGATCGAATTGCCGAAAGGGGTGTTCATGACGACGACGCCCTTGGCCGAGGCGGCGGGCACATCGATATTGTCGACGCCGATGCCGGCGCGGCCAATAACCTTGAGATTGGCCGCAGCTTCGAGGATAGTCGGCGTCACCTTGGTCGAAGAACGGATCGCAAGACCATCATATTCGCCGATAATGTCGGCGAGTTCTTCCTTGGTCAGGCCGGGCTTCTCATCGACATCTACGCCGCGCGCACGAAAAATCTCGGCGGCCTTGGGGTCCATCTTGTCGGAAATCAGTACTTTGGGCATGATGAAAACCTTTCTGGCTTTCGTCATCCCAGCTCAGGCTGGGATCTCTGGCCAATGGGATCATCGCTTGCGGCCGGAGATTCCAGCGTTCGCCGGAATGACGGAATGTTAGGAAAGCTCGGCTTTGACCTGCGCATAGGCCCATTCGATCCAGGGCAGCAGCGCCGAAACGTCGCCGGCCTCGACGGTTGATCCGCACCAGATACGCAAGGACGGCGGCGCGTCGCGATAGCCGTTGAAATCGTAGCCGATGTCGCGGTCTTCGAGCAGCTTGACGATTTTCATGGGGACTGCCGCCTGAACCTCGGCGGACAGGCTTTCGTACCATTCACCCTGGAAGATCATGCAAACGCCGGTGTTGGTGCGTTCGGCCGGATCGGAGACCATGTTGCGCAACCACGGCGTCGCTTCGATCCAGTCGAAAACGACCTTGCTGGCGCGATCGGCGCGGGCGATCAGCTCGCTGCGGCCGCCGATCGATTTCGCCCATTCGAGCGCGGCGATATAGTCTTCAGCGGCGAGCATCGAAGGCGTGTTGATCGTCGCACCTTCGAAAATCGCGGTGTTGATCTTGTCGCCCTTCTTGACGCGAAAGATCTTGGGCAGCGGCCAGGGCGGATCGTAGCTTTCGATTCGTTCGACGGCGCGCGGGCTGAGAATCAGCATGCCGTGCGCGGCTTCCGATCCCATGACCTTCTGCCAGCTATAGGTCGTCGCATCGAGCTTCGACCAGTCCATCTCCTGCGCGAAGATCGCGCTGGTCGCGTCGTTGATCGTGACGCCTTCGCGGTCGGCGGCGATCCAGTCGGCGTCGGGAATTCTCGCGCCCGATGTCGTGCCGTTCCAGGTGAAGACGATGTCGTCGTTCTTGTCGATCGAGGTGAGGTCGGGAATGTCGCCATAGTCGGCGTCGAGCACGGTAAGATCGGGGAGCTTCAATTGCTTGACGGCGTCCTGGATCCAGACATTGCCGAAGCTTTCCCATGCGGCGACCGTCGCCGGGCGGGCGCCGAGCATGTTCCACATGGCGAGTTCGACCGCGCCGGTATCCGAACCGGGCACGATGCCGATCAGATAATCGTCGGGAATGCCGAGAAGTTCGCGGCTCAGGTCGATCGCATATTTGAGACGGCCCTTGCCGAGCGCCGAACGGTGCGAACGGCCGAGCGATTCGGTACTCAATTTGTCGAGCGACCAGCCGGGAAATTTCGAGGTGGGTCCGGATGAAAAAAACGGGCGGCCAGGACGAGCCGTAGGTTCACTAGTCATTTATTCTCTCCTCACAGAGAGCGAGCGCTGCGTTGGGGCAGCGTGGCCCGGCGCCGGTATCGATGGTGCGCCGCAGCATGTCAATCGCATTCGGACGGCAATCGTGCACGGTTCGACTCATTTGCGCCGTTGGGCGATTGACCCGAGCAAATGCGGGCATAGGCTTGCGTTCATGCGTATCGGGGGGATCATCGGACTGTGCCTGTTGCTCGCGTCGTGCGGGATGATCGACGGGCGAACCGACAGGCCGGCGCGCGAACAGCGCACCGAGAGACCGTCCGCACCAAGCGTTACCCTGCGCCAATGCATTGCCGGGCTCGATCGTGCCGGTGTGCAATATCGCCGCCTGCCCGATCGCGATTTCGGCGGCGGTTGCTCGGCGCGCGATTCGCTCCAGTTGCTCCAGGTCGGCGTGCCGACGCGCAACCTCGGCGCGATGACCTGTCCACTCGCCGATCGCTACGGCGTGTGGGTCCGCGATGTGCTCCAGCCTGCCGCGCGCCGCCATTTCGGGCGGCAGGTGTCTCGAGTCGATGCGATCGCGACATATAGCTGCCGCCGCATCGCGGGCTCGAGTCGCGTATCGGAACATGGCAAGGCGAACGCCATCGACATCCGCGCCTTCATGCTCGACGACGGTCACGAAATTTCGGTGCTTTCTCAGTGGAGCGGCGGCGATAGCCGCGAACGTCAGTTCCTGCGCGATCTCCATCAGGGCGCATGCCGGACATTTGCGATCGTGCTCGGCCCCGACGCCAATGCCGATCATCGCGACCATTTTCATTTCGACATGGGCGATCGCGGGCCATATTGCCGCTAAGACCGTCCGCCGCGAAACCAGTGGCCGGAAGTCGCCGCCGAGCCATCGCGCCGAACGGGAACGCTATCCATGACTGACGAATCTAAAATTCCTGTCACGAGAATAGCCGCAACGGCGACGAAGGCGGATTCGATACGAAATACCGTCCGTGCCGCGAGCACCATCGCAACCGAGAATCATCATTCGCGAATAGCGAAAGCTGATGATGCGAAGGCCTTTCATGCGTTTCTTTCCGATCCTCAGGTGCACGCGCCGATTTATACGCTTCCCCGTCCGCTGACGGTCGAAACCGTGCGCGCCTTTGTCGAGGATCACCGGAAGCAGCGCGAGGACGGGACCGGGCTGCTCTTCCTGAATTTCGATGTCGAGGACAGAATTGGCGGATATATCGATATTCAGATTTGGCCGTCATGGGCCGCGGGCGAACTTGGCGGCGCGGTCCATCCCGAGCGTCAGGGCAAAAGAAGGGGACTCAGGGGCGCTGAGATGAGCTTCGATTGGATGTTCGATGTTTTGGGTTTGGAAGTCATCTGCGAGACTGCCGCGCCGGACAATGAAAGAACCGCTCATCTTCTTGATCGGCTGGGTTTCCGGCGCATGGGAAAAACGATCAGTTACCGGGCGGACGGAACTGCGCGGCCCTCGCTGATATGGGAGGTTACCCGCCCGGAATGGAAGCTGCGATCCGGCTGCGCCTGATATCCGAGATTGTCAGCCGAAATCAGGCGTCCAGCGCCTTTGTGTATGTCGCCATATCGAAATAGTCGCGCCAGATTTTGATCTTGCCATTTTCCATTTCAAAGACGCCGCAACACGGCAAATCGATATTTATATCGCCGACCTTCGTCCGATCGAGACGTTCGACAATAACGGTATCTCCGTGCGTGGCAATGTTGAGAATATCCCACTCCGTCTGGTTCCAATTTTGGATAAAGCCGCGGATAAAGCTTCGCAGATTGTCATGGCCGGTGACCGGGCCGGCGCCATCTTTGGCCGCCGTTTGGCATATGGCAATATCGGCGCCATCGATGCGATGGAAAATTTGATCTCGGCGCTCGATGTCCTAAGGCTCGGGTGATGACCAAACGCTGTATACCCGACCACATCTTTCCTTCCTCGGACGAGGACGCCGCTTATGCGCGCGACGCGATATCGACGCCGCAGACCGAGCATCCCGCCTATCGGCTCGCCTTCCAGGATCTCGATTTCCTGACGCGCGAGGATTTGCGCGCGGTACGCTTCCAGCTCGAATTGCTCAAACCCAAATTGCTGCTCGACGAGGCCAAGATCGGATCGACCTTCGTCATGTACGGATCGGCGCGGATTCCCGAGCCCAAGCTTGCCGACGCAATGGTCGATGCGGTTGCCGGACCGCAAAAACATATTGCCGAGCGGCTGCGCGCCAAGGCCAAATATTATGACGAGGCGCGCAAGCTCGCGTCGCTGGCGAGCACGACGCCGCCCGATAGCGACGGTCAGCGGCAGTTCGTCGTCTGCTCGGGCGGCGGGCCATCGATCATGGAAGCGGCCAATCGCGGCGCCGCCGATGTCGGCAGCGAATCGATCGCGCTGAATATCGTCCTGCCGCACGAACAGGCGCCGAACCAATATGTGACGCCGAGCCTGAGCTTCCAGTTTCACTATTTCGCGCTGCGCAAGATGCATTTCCTGATTCGCGCGCGCGCGGTGGCTGTGTTCCCCGGCGGTTTTGGAACGTTCGACGAGATGTTCGAGCTGCTCTGCCTCGTCCAGACGGGCAAGGTGAAGCCGCTGCCGATCCTGCTCTTCGGCAAGGAATTCTGGACGCGCGTCGTCAACTTCCAGGCGCTTGCCGAGGAGGGGACGATATCGCCCGACGACCTAAAGATATTGCGTTTCGTAGAGACCGCCGACGAAGCGTGGGAAATGGTCGAGGACTATTATGACGAGCCCGTCGGCTGGAAATGCGAACCGACGTTGCTCGAAGTCGAGTAACCGGCGGCCGAGACTTATTCTTCGACCCTGCCCGCGCCGTCGCCTTCGTTGACCACAGCGCCTTCGGCCGACGCAGCGGCGTCCGGCGTCGCTTCGCTCTCGGCAGCCGCTTCACCATCGGCCGGCGCGGCCGCATCAGCGGCGGCTTCGGGTGCAGGCGGGGGAGGAAGCGGCAGGTTCGATCCCTGCGCATTCATGTAGAGGATGAGAGCGGCGCGATCGAGCGGATCTGAGAGGCCGGCAAAGCTCATCTTGGTGCCCGGCGCATAGGCCGAGGGCCGGCGAAGCCATTCGTTGAGCGCATCGAAGGTCCACGGCCCGGCTATGCCGGAGATCGCGTCGGAATATGCATAGCCGGCGCGATGGCCGTGCGCCGCGCCGACGACGCCATAGAGATTGGGGCCGATACCGTCGGCGCCGCCCTGATTGATCGTGTGGCAGCTCGCGCAGCGGCGGAACACCGCTTCGCCCTGTTCGACGGTGACCTGTGGAAAGGCCGCGGCGATCGTCAGTTCGGCTTCGCCGCCGCCGGCTTCCGCTTCGACGCCCTCGACGACATAGCCCATGGTTTCGGGGCGTTC
>CAYQVL010000061.1:0-8366 GCA_964420825.1 uncultured Sphingomonadaceae bacterium | reverse complement strand
GTCGACTTCACCTCGAAGACGCCGTCGCCGATTTCCAGAACCGAGATGTCGAAGGTGCCGCCACCGAGATCGTAAACGGCGATCGTCTTGCCATCGTTCTTGTCGAGGCCATATGCGAGCGCGGCCGCGGTCGGCTCGTTGATGATGCGCAGGACCTCGAGGCCGGCGATCTTGCCCGCGTCCTTGGTCGCCTGGCGCTGGGCGTCGTTGAAATAGGCCGGAACGGTAATCACCGCCTGCTCAACGGTTTCGCCCAGATAACTTTCCGCGGTTTCCTTCATCTTCTGCAGAATGAAAGCCGATATCTGCGACGGCGAATAATCCTCGCCGGCCGCCTTGACCCAAGCGTCGCCATTGCCGCCCTTGACGATTTCATAGGGAACGAGCTCCATGTCTTTCTTGGTCATGGGATCGTCGAAACGGCGGCCGATCAGGCGCTTGACGGCGAAGACCGTACTATCGGGATTGGTGACCGCCTGGCGCTTGGCCGGCTGGCCGATAAGGCGTTCGCCGTCCTTGGTGAAGGCGACCATCGAGGCGGTCGTGCGCGCGCCTTCCGAATTTTCGATCACCTTGGGCTTGCCGCCTTCCATGACGGCAACGCATGAATTGGTCGTACCGAGATCGATACCGATTACTTTAGCCATTGTTTACCTCATCTACCCCAAATATTGGCGGAGCCGGTGGCTCCCCTCACATACGAAGCAAGAGCCGCCGACGCGGCGTTACAGGGGCGATATAGGTGGGCATTTTCTTGCTGCAAGCGCTTGACGGCGTTAACGCAAGCCATCTGTTCAATTGTGGGATTCTCCATGCGCACACCGATATTTGCCCTTTCCCTGCTCGCGCTCGCAGCTTGCGGGTCCAAGCAGCAAATGCCGCGTGAACCGGTCGAGTATGCCTGGGTGCGGCTTCCCGCCGTCGATGGCCGCCCGGCGGCCGCCTATTTCACGCTCAATGGCGGCGAAAACGGGGATAGGTTGATCGCCATTGATAGCCCGCGTGTCGCGACGATCGAACTACACGAAACGATGGCCGGGAACGGCGCCATGCGGATGCGCCCGCTCGACGCCGTCAGCGTCGGACCCGGCGAACAGGTCAGCTTTGCGCCCGGCGGCCGCCATGCCATGCTGTTCGGGGCCGACCCCAACCTCCAGCCGGGAACGCCGCTAGCGATCAACTTCCGCTTCGACAGCGGCCGCGACATCAGTATCGAAGCAACGACCGTGGCGGCTGGGGCAGCCGCGCCCTTCGACGAAGAGTCGAATGGCGCGCGCTAAGCAAAGCCGGAACCTGACCGGCGCCGAACGTATACTGGCGGCAAGCATTTTCGGCACGGCGATCGACTATGACGAGGTCAGGCTTCATCGCGGCAAATGGTGGCCCTTTCAGCCGACAAAGACATTGATGGCGCCCGACGGGGCAATCTGGTTCCATCCAGAGGGACCGTACTGGTGCGCCGATTTCGGTGATGCGCAGATCAAGTTGCAGGGTCTGTTCCTGCATGAAATGACGCATATCTGGCAGCATCAGAGCGGCATCTACCTCCCACTCAAACGCCATCCTTTGTGCCGTTATGACTATACGATACAACCTGGTTGGACGCTCAATCGCTACGGCCTGGAACAACAGGCCGAAATCGTCCGGCATGTCTTTTTGCTGCGTCAAGGGATCGCCGTGCCGGGGGCGCCGACACTGGCGAGCTACGAGGCGATCATCTCCTTGTGACGGACGGCTGCGGTGCGATGTAAGTGAACCATATCCCGAAAGACGGATGCGCGGGTGGCTCAGGTGATCGAGCGCACGCTGAACACCGCTCCGCGGGACGCCGCTCATTGGTCGATCCGCTCGATGGCCGCCGAGACGGGGCTTTCGCGCACCACCATAGACTATCAGTAATTTTATGCGCGAAACCATATAGATGGAAGAGAAATGACCATCGCTATGGCAATCGACAAGGAAGTTCTGGGCCATCCACGCAAAGGTCCGGGAGACCACCGTGTTCTGCCGAACCAGCGGCGATCGCCCGGCCATTGCTTGAAACCCACTTACTGGCTATGCCTTCAGCCGGAAACGGGGAACTGAATGGCAATTTTCAGACATTTGGCTATTGGGATCGCCGCGTTGTTGATCGCGTTGCCCGCAGCCGGTCAGCGTCCTCCGCCACCCGAATTGCCCGAAATTCCAGCGACGCCGCAGATGAGCAGCGAGCCCTATCCCGATTGCCGCAACGATTTTGAACACTTCAGCGATCCCTATGAGCGGGCCGAGGCGACCAACCGCTGCACCGCCGCGCTCGACGCCTATCATGCGCGCGTCCTCGTTCCCTATCGCGAGGCGATGATCGCCCATCAGGAGCGGATTACGGCAATTTATGAAGAGCAGGTGCGGGTCGATTTCGATTACACGCAGGATCAGGCCGACGGTTTTTTCGCCCGTATTACCCAAGAGCATGAGGCCTCTAACCCCGATGGCGCGCATATGGCGGCCTATCGCGAAGCCGCCGCGCGCTATGCTGACGATCGCGCGCTCATGCAGGATACCTTCTGCCGCAACGCCGGTTGCCCGGGGCGTCCCGCCGAAGACGCCGCGCCGACGAGCCGCAGCCGCGAGCGCCGCGCCGAGCGCGAGCGCGAGCGCGGCTCGAACGATTGCGGCACCGAAAGGGTTGGTGGCGGCGTCCTTGGCGGCCTGCTCGGCGGCGTGTTGGGCAGCCACACAGGTCTCGGCGCGGCAGGCGGCTTCATCGCCGGGCAATTCGCCGGCGTCCTGGTGGCCGAAATCGCCTGCCGGCTGACAGTCGAAGAACAGGAAAAGGCCGCCGAAGCGACCGAGACCGTTGTCGCCAAGGAGGAAGTCGGCGCGACAGCGAGCTGGGTCAGCCCGACGCGCGCCGGCGTTTCGGGCTCATCGACCGTCACCGCGCTCGCTTCGCAGCCCAATGGTTCGACCTGCCTCGACGTCAACGATGTCATTATCGTCGGCGGCGAGGAAACAACCGTTTCCAAGCGGATGTGCCGAGAACCGGGAAGCTCGCGCTATACGCTCGTAGCGTGATCTGACCCGTTAAGCGTTTGGCGCCTTGGCAACGCCTACCAGCGCCGGGCGCAATAGCCGATCCTTAATCATATAACCGCGCTGCATTTCCTGCACAATAATGCCGGGTTCGGCCTCGTCGCTCGGAATTTCGATCATCGCCTGGTGGCGGTTCGGGTCGAGCGGCTCGCCGATCGCCTCGATACGTTCAATACCATGTTTGCGGAACACGGTCTCGATCTCCTTGCCCGTCGCGTCCAGCCCAGCAACAAGACCCTTGAACTGATCGTCGCCGCGCAACTCTTCGGGGATAGCCGTCAGCGCGCGCTCAAGGTTGTCGGCGACCGATAGGATATCGCGCGCGAAACCTGTCGCGGCATAGGCGCTGGCATTCTGACGATCCTGCTCAAGCCGGCGACGCGTGTTCTGCTCCTCGGCTTTGGCATAGAGCACATCCTGCTTCGCTGCTTCGAGCTGCGCTTCGAGCTCGGCAATGCGGTCATGTTCGGCAAGCTCTGGCGCGTCCTCGGCGGTTTCCTCGCGCAGGTTTTCGGGCACACCCGCAAGTTCGCGTTCGGCGTCCTCGGAAAGCGCGTCGGTCATCATATCTTCGGTCTTTTCGCCGTTCATCGATTTTCCACTCATGTCATCAATTTGGATAGGGTTTTTGCCGTGAAATCCACCATGGGAACGACGCGCGCATAGTTCAAGCGCGTTGGCCCGATAACCCCTACCACGCCCACCACCTTACCCTCATTGTCGTGATAGGGCGAGGCTATTACCGAGGAGCCCGAAAGCGCAAAAAGCTTATTCTCGGCTCCGATGAAGATTTTCATGGCTTTGGCCGCACGCGCATTGTCGAGAAGATGGGCGATTTCCTGTTTTTCCTCGAGTTCATCGAGAAGGCTTCGGACGCGTTCCAGATCGGCGGCAGCGGCATCGTCGATAAGGTTGGCTTGACCGCGAACGATGAGAACGGGCCGTTCCGCACCGTCCTTCGTCCACATCGCCAGACCGCGTTCGATAAGGTCGCGCGCCGCCCCGTCGATCTCAGCGCGGCCACGCCCGATTTCCTCATCGAGGCGCAGCTTTGCCTGTTCGAGCGTCAACCCCGACAGCCGCTGGTTCATATAGTTCGAAGCCGCAGCAAGCGCCGAGCTCGGCACAGGGCCGGGCATATCGATGACGCGGTTTTCAACGCTGCCGTCCGCGCCGACAAGCACGGCCAGCGCTTGGTCTTCCGATAATGCGACGAAGCCGAACTGGCTGAGCACGGGATCCCGCTTGGGTACCAGAACAAGGCCCGCACATGCCGACAGGCCCGAGAGCGCAGAGGTGGTTTGCACCACAGCCTCTTCGACCGGTCCCGCCTCCCCTATCTGCGCTTCGATCGCACGGCGTTCCGCGACGGTCAGCCGGCTTGCCTGCATCATACCGTCGACGAACAGCCGCAGTCCGCTTTCGGTCGGCATCCGCCCCGCACTCGTGTGCGGCGCGGCAAGCAGGCCGAGTTCCTCGAGATCCTGCATGACATTGCGAATGGAAGCCGGAGAAAGGTTGAGCCCGGGCATCTTTGAAAGCGTGCGCGAGCCGACCGGCGAGCCGCTGGCCAGATAGCCTTCGACCAGCCGGCGGAAAACGTCGCGCGCGCGGTCGGACAATTCGTTGACGCTGGGGCCGGGCATGACCGTGATGTAGAAAGCCCGAGACAAATATGCCAGCGCGGCGTCGCCGGTACTTCGAAACGCCTCCGGCCTTCGACAAACTGCAATAACGACACTTGCCGTACTCTTCGATCCGCGATATCCTCGCTGCGCAAAGGAGCATCATGTCAGCTATCGATCCGGCGCTGCCGCCGCCCTCGACCGCCGAAGCCGAAATCCTCCAGATCGTCTGGGATCGCCAGCCGGTTCCGGTGCGCGCGGTACACGAGGAAATCCGTCGGCATCGCGATGTCGGCTATACGACCGTATTGAAGCAGCTCCAGCGCATGCTCGAAAAAGGCCTTGTCGATCGCATCCCGGGCAAGGGCAAGTCGTTCAACTATATCGCCGCGCGGCCAGCCTCGGAAACGCGCACGACAATGCTCGACCGGCTGAAGCGCAGCGTTTTCGGCAATTCGACCAACGACCTTGTGATGCATGCGCTCGGTCGCGGGGCAATGTCGGCCGAGGAAATCGCGCAGATCAAGCAATTCATCAACGAACTCGAAGCGGAAAATGGGGGGCGGCAGGATGGCAAATGATTTGGGATTGTTCGCCGACAGCCTCGGCTGGGCGCTGCTCCACAGCATCTGGCAAATAGCGCTCGTCAGCGCGCTGGTTTTCGGCGCGATGAGGCTCGTTTCGAAGGATAATCCCGGGCTGCGATACGCTATCGCCTATTCCGGGCTGCTTTCAACTCTGATAGCGTTTTTCGTGACCTTCGGAGTTTACTATCAAGCGCTCGACGCACCGATTGCGGCCACCGGAACGGAAGCCGCTGCGCAAACCGGCGTCGCCGCGCTGATCGCGATGCTCGGCAAGACGACCGGCCTCGTCAGCCTATTATGGGCGGCCGGTTTTGCAGTGCTTGCCTCACGTTATGTTCGCGCGCTGCGCGCGACCTATCGGCTGCGTCATGAGGGTGTCTCCGCGGTTCCGCAAAGCTGGGAGAAACGCTTCGAGCTCTGGATCGCGCGGCTCGGCGCCGATCGCGATACGATCATACGCGAATCGGACCGCGTTTCGACGCCGCTGACGATAGGAATGCTCAAGCCGATCGTGCTCGTTCCTACCGGCTTCTTCCTGCATTTACCAAGCGACCAGGCCGAGGCGATTCTGGTCCACGAAATCGCACATATCTGCCGCCAGGATTATCTCGCCGGACTAGTCCAGACGATGATCACCAATATCTTCTTCTTCCATCCGGGCGTTTATCTGCTGGCGCGGCAGATCGACATCGAGCGCGAATATGCCTGCGACGCACGCGCGGTCGCCGAAACGGGCGACGCCACCGCGCTCGCGCGCGGACTGAGCCGGATTGCGCTCGAACGCCGCGCCGGTGCCCGGCATGGCTTTGCCATCGCCGCCGATGGTCGCCGCACGCCGGTCATGGACCGCATCAATCGCCTCGCCGACAGGCCAGACGCGCGCGACGAGGGTGCCGGCGTCCCGCTTGCCGCGATCGCCGCGCTATTCGCGACTTGCCTGATGATCGCCGCCGGCGCCGATGCGTCGGTGAGGCCTGCTTCGGGTCCGGCGAAACTGGCGCCGCAGCCGCCCGGCACCGAGGCGCTATTGCCCGGCAAATCCGGGATTCCGTCCGAGCCCGGCTCCGAAACCGTCGAAACCGCCATAACCGACCCGACGACAAATATCGCTGACCCTGCGACGATGCCGACGCACACCGCTGCGCTCGCCATCCCGCATGCCGTCGCCGTCGCTCGCGCTCCCGCGGCCATCGCTGCCCCGGTACCTCCCACCGCCGTCAGCTTCGCACGGAGCGAACCTCAGGCGAAAGGCGGCGCCCGCTGGCAATTCGCCGTCGCAACGGCAAATGAAGCTATGACGCGTAGCGCGGTTCGCTGGGCGGTTCACGAAATCGATGACGAGAACTGCGAGGAAGAAATCGCGCGGCGCGGCGAGCGCATAGCCCGCAATTCAGCTCGCAACGCCGAACGCGCCGCCGCCGCGGCCGAACGTCAGGCCGAGCGAATCGAGCGCGAGGTCGAGCGCCATGCTGTGCGCGTGGAGCGCGAAGCCGAACGCATGCAGCAACGCTTTGAACAGATGGCCGAGCAGATCGAGGCGCGTGCCGAACGCGCCGCCGGACAGGCCGAGCGAGCGCGCGAGTTTCATCGAGAACGTCTCGAGCGTGACGCGGAAGGCCGCGCGCAGCGGCTGGTGATCAGCTACACAACGCAAAATCTTGATCCGACCGGCCAGTTGGATGACGTCAATATCGCTATCGCGGCGGTCTCGACACTCTAAAGCGCCAGTCGCAACTGGACGCAAATGCGCCCGTCTTCGTCGCTCCGATAGCCCCTGACGCGCCTTTACCCTTTCAGTGCGGCTTTAGCTGGCTATAGGGGGAGCTACGCCATAATCAGGAGAATACCATGCGCCCCTCCGGACGCGCGCCCGATCAGATGCGGGCCATCACCATCGAACCCGGCTTTACCCGCCACGCCGAAGGATCGTGCCTCGTCAGCTTCGGCGACACCCGCGTGCTCTGCACCGCCAGCGTCGAAGGCCACATCCCGCCTTGGCTGCGCGGCAAGGGTAAAGGCTGGGTGACCGGCGAATATGGCATGCTCCCGCGCGCGACGCACACCCGCGGCAGCCGTGAAGCGGCGCGCGGCAAGCAATCGGGCCGGACGCAGGAAATCCAGCGTTTGATCGGCCGCTCGCTGCGCGCCGTCGTCGATCTCAAAAAGCTCGGAGAACGCCAGATCACGCTCGATTGTGACGTCATCCAGGCCGACGGGGGAACACGCACGGCATCGATCTCGGGAGCATGGGTGGCGCTGCGCATCGCCGTCGACAAGCTACTCGCCGACAAACAGCTCGCCGAAGATCCGATACTTCAGAAGGTCGCTGCAATCTCGTGCGGCATCTACAATGGCAATCCCGTTCTGGATCTCGATTATGACGAGGATTCAAACGCCGGCGCCGACGCCAATTTCGTTCTCACCGGCGACGGAAATATTGCCGAGGCGCAATGCACCGCCGAAGGCGAGACTTTCGACGACGAGGCGCTGCTCCGCATGCTCCGCCTCGCCCGGATCGGCTGCGCCGAAATCTTCGCCGCGCAGGATCAAGCGGTCCGGTGAGCCGCAAACTCGCACCGGGAAGACTGGTCATCGCCAGCCACAATCCGGGCAAAGTCTGCGAAATCGCCGATCTGTTGCGACCGCACGGCATGGACGTCATCAGCGCCGGCGAACTCGGCTTGCCCGAGCCCGACGAAACCGAAGCGACTTTCATCGGCAACGCCGCGCTCAAGGCGCGCGCGGCGGCGCAAGCATCGGGCCTGCCCGCGCTCGCCGACGATAGCGGCCTCGTCGTCGATGCACTGGGAGGCGCGCCGGGCATCTATTCGGCGCGCTGGGCTGGTCCGGACAAGGATTTCGCGCTGGCGATGCGCACTGTCGAGGATGTATTGATCGAGCAGGGCGCCGACACGCCGCGCACGGCCCATTTCACCTGTGCGCTGTCGCTCGCCTGGCCCGATGGCGATGCCGAAAGCTTCGTGGGACGTGTAAATGGCACGCTCGTCTGGCCACCGCGCGGCAACAAGGGCTTTGGTTATGACCCGATGTTTCAGCCCGCTGGCTTCGACCTTACATT
>CAYQVL010000060.1:0-8382 GCA_964420825.1 uncultured Sphingomonadaceae bacterium | reverse complement strand
GATCGACGGCGGCACCGATTTGATCGCGTTGCGGCCGGATATGACGATTACCGGCATCGTCATCAGCGCCAGCGTCAGGCCGCCGACGATCGCCGCCGAGCGCGGCAAGTGGAATGTGTTGATGAACACCGCTAGGCCGAGCAGCCCGAAGATGATCGAGGGCACCGCGGCGAGGTTGTTGATCGAAACCTCGATAAGATCGGTCCAACGGTTTCGCGGCGCATATTCTTCGAGGTAGACGGCGGTCAGCACCCCGATCGGGAAGGCGAGGGCGATCGTTACGAGCATCGTCAGCAGCGATCCCTTGAGTGCTCCCCAAATGCCCGCGAGCGTCGGGTCGCTCGAATCCGACGCCGTGAGGAAGGTCCAGCTGAAGCCGCGGCGCACCTGCCCGGCATCATCGAGCGCGGCATAGCGCGCAATCATCGCCTGGCGTTCGGGGCGCTGCGCGCGCCGCGTTCCGGTATCGCCGCGCGCGCCGAAATCGACGTCGGTTGAGGCCTGGAGCCAGAAAATATGTTCGCCATTGAGCAAATCGGGATCGGCTGCGACGGCGTCGCGAATACGCAGCCAGGCGCCGTTCGAAAGCAGCTCGGGCCCGATCTCGCCATAGGCGGCGGTCGCGGCCTGATCCGCAGCCTGTTCGAAATTGGCGGCGGCCAGGGCCTGCTCGGCGGCCGGTCCGCGCAGCGCCTGGGGATCGAGAAACAGGTCGGTGGCGGCAAAATCGACGGGCAGCGCGATCTCGGTCTGGGTAAAGCCGCGCGCGCCGTTCGATACCATCGTCACGATCAGGAAGGCAAGGAAACCTGCCGCTAGCACGACCGCGAAGAGTCCGGCGAAACGAAACCGCTTTTCGGCCCGATAGCGCGCGCGAATACGGCGCTGCATGGTGTCGGTCTTCCAGTCGGTCGGCTGGCGTTTGGGAGGAACTGCGTCCGTCATTCATAGGCCTCGCGGAAACGTTTGACGACCTGCAGCGCGACGATGTTGAGTAATAGCGTAACGATGAAGAGCACGAGCCCGAGCGCGAAGGCGGCGAGCGTCTTCGAACTGTCGAACACCTGATCGCCGGTCAGCAGCTGGACGATCTGGACGGTGACCGTGGTGACGCTCGCGAATGGATTGGCGGTTAGATTGGCGGCGAGCCCGGCGGCCATGACGACGATCATCGTTTCGCCGATCGCCCGGCTGACCGCGAGCAACACGCCGCCGACAATGCCGGGAAGCGCGGCGGGAACGAGCACCCGTTTGATCGTCTCGGAATGCGTCGCCCCCATCGCCAGGCTGCCGTCGCGCATCGCGCCGGGAACTGCGGCGATAGAATCGTCAGCCATCGACGAGACGAAGGGAATGATCATGATTCCCATGACGACGCCCGCGGCAATCGCCGACTCCGACGACGCGCTGGCGATTCCGAGCACATTGACGGCGAAGTCGCGCACCGCCGGCGCGACCGTCAGCGCGGCGAAATAGCCATAAACAACGGTCGGTACGCCGGCGAGAATCTCGAGCACCGGCTTCATCACCGATCGCACGCGCGGCTTGGCATATTGCGTCAGATAGATGGCGCTCATCAGCCCGAGTGGTATCGCGACGATCATCGCGATGATCGCGCCGATCAGGATCGTTCCCCAAAACAACGGTATCGCGCCGAACGAACCCTCGTTGCCCGCCGCGTTGGCGACCTGCGGGCTCCAGTGCGTGCCGAAGATGAACTCGATCGGCGAGACGCGGCTGAAAAAACGGATGGTTTCGAAGAGCAGCGAGGCGACGATGCCGATCGTCGTCAACACGGCGATCAGCGACGCGAGCAGCAGCCCCCACATCACCAGCCGCTCGACGCGGTTGCGCGAACGGAAATCGGGGCGGACGCGCATGAAAGCGAAAGCGCCGCCGGCAAAGGCGAGGATCAGCGTAACGACGATGCCGATGATGCCGTAAAATCTCTGCGCTTCGGCAAAAGCCGGGACGAGCGCGTCGGCTTCGGGGTTGAACGCGGCGCCAAGCGAACCGTCGGCGAGCGCGCGCGCTTCGCTCAATATCGCGGCGCGCTCGATCTCGGCCCCGGGCAGCGCCCGCGCCGCGTCTCCCGCGAGCACGCTCTGCTCGACGAGGCCGGGCACAAGAACCGACCACAGCGCCAGGAACAGCAGCGCCGGAATGGCGAGCCACAGCGCGACATACCAGCCGTGATAGCCGGGCAACGAATGCGGCCGGACGCCGCCCGGACGCTGATGAACGGCGCGGAACCGAGCCGCAAGCCAGCCGATAAGGGCCAGTCCGATGACCAGAAAGAACAGGGCAAATGTCGTCACGTCGCGGTGCCGGTACCTGTCAATTGCTTGGCCGCAAGGCCGGTGAAACGCGAATCGCTAGCCGCGCCGTATCATTCGCCTACCGCCTTTGTGACGCTTTGGTTACGCGCAGATGACAATGCCCGTGGATTTCTCGGCAAATCGACATTGACCCGCGTACCGCGACCGGCGACGCTCTCGATATCGAGCCGGCCGCGATGGCGCTCGACGATATGCTTGACGATGGCGAGTCCGAGCCCGGTGCCGCCGACCGAGCGGCTGCGCCCGGCGTCGATGCGATAGAAACGCTCGGTGAGGCGCGGCAGATGTTCGGCGGCAATGCCTTCGCCTTCATCCTCGACGGTCAGCCGGATCATCGCGTCCGACAGCGCCTTATAGCCTATCCGGACGGGCGATCCCGGGCGGCCATATTTGAGCGCATTGCCGAGCAGATTGTCGATCAGCTGGGCAAGCTGGGCGCGGTCTCCGGTGATTGCCGAAACCGCGGGATCGACATCGACGATGAGCCGGCCGGGATCTTCGCCGAGCGTCGCGCAGATCTCGCGGCAGGCATCGCGGACGAGCGCATCGAACGCGATTTCGGCCGCCGGTGCGCGGTATTTCTCGGCCTCTATGCGCGACAGCGACATCAGATCCTCGACGAGATGCTGCATGCGCAGCGCTTCGGTCTGCATGATGGCGAGAAAGCGCGACCGCGTTTCGGGATCGGCTCCGGCCTCGTCCTGCAAGGTTTCTATATAGCCGAGCAGCGAAGCGAGCGGCGTACGCAATTCGTGGCTGGCATTGGCGACGAAATCGACGCGCATCTTTTCGGCGGCCTGGGTGCGGCTGCGATCGGCGAGCCGGACGAAGCGGATATTGTCGTCGAGATCGTTGATGATCAACTCCCAGGGGCGATCGCGCTCGCCGATACCGACAAGCTCGATCGAGGTCCGTCTGTCGCCATGCCGCGCGCGCGTCTCGCCCGTCAGCCGCTCGGCTGCGGCCGGATGGCGGATCGCCAGCCGCACGTCCTCGCCCAAAATATGCTCGCCGAGCAGCGCGCGCGCCGCCGGATTTGCGCGGATCACGCGCCGCCCGGCAATCAGTAGGCTGGGATCGTCGATCGCGTCCATCAGATCTTCGAGCGTCGGGCCAGATGAGTGTTCCATGCGCGGCGCGGGCTGCGCGCCCTCAACCTGATCGCCGCGCCAGAGCAGACCGCCGCCGGCAAGCCCGCCCAAGGCCGCGACCGCGATCGCCGGAAGCGGCGCCCCGAGCGCATAGCCGAGAACCGCCGCAACAATCATGGTTAAGAGGGCGACAAAGGCACGTTGAGGCGTTATTCGGGCCATGACCCAGTGTGATACAGCGGGAATGTGACGCTCGCCAGTAACGATCGGCCGCCGTATTACCGCAATCGTAACAAAATTAGGCCTAGGGAAGCGGAATGGCTGACGACAGCGAAGAACAGGGCGAAGGCTTCGACAAGGCGCCCAGCCGCCGGCAGATGCTCGCGCTCGGCGCGGCCGCCGCTTCGACCGTGGTGACGGTGCGCCCGGCGCTCGCGCAGACCGCGGGCTCGGTGATGAACTGTCAGATTCCGATTCCCGATCCGGCGCGCTCGGGTCAATTTGTCGCCGCCGACGGCGCGCTGGTGCCGCCTGGAACGCAGGGCGCCTTCCCGCCGCCAGGCCGCATGCTCAACGGAGAAGAGGTCAAGGCGGCCTTGCAGTCGGGGCGTTCGCTTACCGGCTTCGGTTATGAGCACAGCCAGGCCTATACCAATTACATCCGCCGGCTCCAGGCCGGTATGAGCGGCTTCACCTGCTACGCATCGATCCAGATGCCGCGGGGCTGAAACCCATAGCAACCCTCGAATGACAGCGCCCGTCTATCGCGCCGACCCGCCCGAGGCGCGGCGGCTGATCGCACTCGATGGGCTGACTTTGGTCTTTCACCGCCCCTCGGGCCTGACGCACTTTCTCGGCTCGCCGGCGCCCGAAATTCTCGCCGCGCTTGCCGATGGCGAGGCAGACGCCGAAACGCTGCTCGCTCGCCTGCGCCGCAACCACGAACTCGACGAGAGCGTCGATCTCGCCGGTCCGCTAGCCGCGCGGCTTGCCGAGCTCGAGACCGCAGGGCTGGTGTGGCGGTCATGAGACACGAATTTCGACTCACCGTCGGCCCGGTCGGCTTTCGCGTCGGTTCGGACTGGCGCGGTCCGATCGACCAGCTCGCCGCGCTCTATCAAGGCTATCCCGAGCCCGAAATTCCCGATTTCAGCGTCCGGCTGTTCGCGCAGCGGCCGTGGCGGCGTTTCGTTCGGCCCTCGGTGATGATCGGCGGCGATTATATGCTCCCCGAAGCCGCGCCGCTCAGTCTCGCCCATGGCCTGCTTGCGGCGGAAATGGGGATGAACATGCAGATGGCGCTCGGCCAGCGGCGTTTCCTGCTGCTCCACGCCGCGGCGCTCGAACGCGACGGGCGCGCGTTGCTGGTGACCGGCGAATCGGGCGCGGGCAAATCGACGCTCGCGGCGCTGCTCGGCGAACGCGGCTGGCGGCTCATGGGTGACGAATTCGCGCTGATCGATCTGACGAACGGCGACGTCCACGCCTTTCCGCGCGCGGTGAGTCTCAAAAATGCGGCGGGGGATCTGCTGGCGAAAGAGGTCGCGCCCGAACGCCTCGGTCCGGTGATGCGCGATACCCCCAAGGGCACGATCCGCCATCTCCGCCCCAATGACGATGCGATCGGACGGATGGGCGAAACCGCAAGGCCCGCGCTGCTGCTGTTCCCGCGCTTTGGTTATGCGGCGGCAGATGTCGACATGGGAGAGGCCGAGGTGTTCGTCCGGTTGACCCAGGCATCGACCAATTATGTCGCGCTCGGCGAGGCGGGATTCGACGCGCTCGCCCGGCTCGTCCGCACTGTGCCAGCGCGCGCGATCGACTATCCCGACACCCAAAGCGCGGTCGCCAGCGTTGAGCGGCTCTGGGTCGAAGTCGCGCGATGACCGATGCAAATCTCCTCGCCCGCGCGCTTGCCGATCCGCAGACCACGCTCGGGCTCGACGCCGGGGGCTGGGCCGCACTGATCGCGATGGCCCGCGCCGAGCAGCTCATCGGCAGCCTCGCGCACCGCCTCGACGGCCTTGCCATGCCCGATACGGTCGCCCGGCTCTGCGCCGACGCCCGGCTTTCGGCGCGGCACGCAAGGCGGCAAGCCTTGTGGGAGGCCGAAATGGCGCGGCGCGCGCTCGCCCATGTCGATGCCCCGGTCGTGCTCTTGAAGGGCGCCGCCTATGTCGCGACCGGGCTCTCGGCGGGCGTCGGCCGCTCGATCGGCGATCTCGATATCCTCGTGCCCCGCGATGCCCTCGACGCAGTCGAGCTCGCGCTGATCGAGCTCGGCGGCTGGGAATGGGTAAAGGAGGACGCCTATGACGACGCTTACTATCGCGATCACATGCACGAGCTGCCGCCGCTGATCCACAAGGATCGCGACCGGATGATCGACGTCCACCATACGATCCTGCCGCTGACCGCGCGGCCGACGCCCGACGCGGCGAGCCTGATCGAAGAGAGCGAGGCGCTATCCGATGGCCTGCGCGTGCTGTCGCCGCCCGATATGATCTGCCACGCCGTCGCGCATCTGTTTGCCGATGGCGATCTCGCCGGCGGCTTGCGCAACCTTTGGGATATCGACCGGCTGCTCCGCGATTTCGGCGAGCGCGACGGGTTTTGGGAGGCGCTCGGTATGCGCGCGCAGCGGCACGAGCTGACGAAACCCGTCGCCCGCGCGCTGCGCCTCGCCGAGGCGATTTACGGCACCCCCGTCAATGACGATCTCGCCGGAGCGCGCCGCCCCGGAGACGCGCTCTACCTCAGCCGCCTCACCGCGCGCGACGGCTGGGGCCGCGAAATCCGCAAGCTCCTGCGCCTCGCCTTCTACATCCGCTCGCACGCCTTGCGCATGCCGCCGGCGATGCTGGCGCGGCATTTATGGACGAAGTGGCGCAAGGGTTGAAGGCTGCCTGGCTTTTGTCCGACTATAGCGCTTGAGCGGCGGCCGATGCGCTGGCTCAGGCCGATTGGAAATTATAGCCGCCAGAGCGTCACCGCCGCCAGCGCCGGGGCCGTAACCGCGCGCGTCGCGGTAGTTAAGGTAAATGCGCCATCGCCATGCGCGACGCCGACAACATCCTCGCTGCACGCGATCTCGACTGGTCCGCCTCTCCGGTGTCCTTAGCGCAATTTGGCGATTTTGATATGATCGTGCTTCGCCCGCGCGCGCACCGATTCCTCGCTGCGCGTCAGCGCCCTAGCGATCGCCTTTTGCCCCAGGCCCTTCTTGGCGAGCGTGTGGAGCTTGGCGATCTCTTCGGGCTTCCAGGGCTGGCGGTGCCGTTCGAACTGCTCTTTCACATCTCGCCTTTCCGCCCCGCGCGAGGGCCGCACAGCGCGGCTATGCGCGAAACGCCGCCCGACCGCAATTGGCGCATCGGTCCCGGCGCTCACCTGCCGGGCTAGTCAACCCAATCCTTGGAGCACCTCCACCAACTCATCATAATGGTCGATCACCGCGTCGGCGCCGAGTTCCTCGACCGGCTGCAATAAGAAGCCGAAGCTCACCGCCACGGTCGGCACTCCGGCGTTCTTGCCCGCTTCGATGTCGTAGATCGAATCGCCGATAAAAACCGCGCGGCTTGCTCCGCAGCGCTTCTTCATCTCGTCGATCGGCGCACGGTGGGGCTTGGCCTTGCCTTTGCCCAGGGTGTCGCCGCCGATGATGCAGCCGAAGCGGTGATAGAGCCCCGCCTCGGTGAGCAATTTAGTCGCGAAGCGTTCATATTTGTTGGTGACGACCGCCATTTTGACGCCCATCGCGTCGAGCCGGTCCATCGCCGCGAGCAGCCCCGGATAGGGATGCGAGCCGCTGCCGAGATTGTCGCCGTAATATTCGAGCAGGCCGGGGAGATGCTCATAGAGCAGCTCGTCGGACGTCTCGCCTGAACGCTCGAGCCCGATCCGCAGCATATTCTTCGCGCCGAGCCCGATCATCGGCTTGACCTCCTCGCGCGTAAAACCGGGGCGGCCGATCAGGCCGAGTGTATGGTTGACCGCGCGGGTCAGCTCGTCGCTGGTGTCGAGCAAGGTGCCGTCGAGATCGAAACCGGCGAGATCGAAAGGAAAGGGGGCGGTCATGGTGGGGCCTTGCCCGCTTTGCTATGGCAATGACAAGGATTTGCTGGCAACACCGCGCGCATTATGAGCAGCCAAGCTACATTCGCCACGCCCCGCCCCTTTGCCGCCGCCATCCTCGCCGCGGGGCAGGGGACGCGGATGAAATCGTCGCGCCACAAGGTGCTCCACGCGATCGCCGGCAAGCCGATGCTCGGTCATTTGATGGACGAACTCGCCCGGCTCGCGCCTGCCGAAACTATCATTGTGCTCGGGGCGGGGCGCGACGATGTAGAACCCTTTGTTTTGGAACGCGGGGGAAAGATCGCGCTCCAGCAAGAGCAGCTCGGAACGGGGCACGCCGTGCTGCAGGCGCGCGATGCGCTCGGCGATTTCGACGGCGACGTTATCGCCTGTTTCGGCGACGTCCCGATGGTCCGCGCCGAAACCGTCGCGGCGATGCTCGCGCGGCTGCACGGCGATGACGACCCCGCATGCGTCGTCCTCGGTTTCCGGCCCGCAGACGCGCTCGCCTATGGCCGGATCGTTGCCGACGAAGACGGCCGTATCGAAAAGATGGTAGAATATAAGGATGCAAGCGAAACCGAGCGCGCGATCGATCTGTGCAATTCTGGGCTGATCGCGGCGCGCGCGGCCGATATGTTCGCGCTGCTGGGTCAGGTCGGCAACGACAACGCCCAGGGCGAATATTATCTCCCCGACATGGTGATGGTTGCCCAGGCGCAGGGCCGTCACAGCGCGGTCATCGAAACCGAACCTTGGGAAGTCGCCGGAGTCAACAGCCGCGCCGAGCTCGCCGGTGTCGAGCGCGACTGGCAGGACCGCCGCCGCGCCCGCGCGATGGCCGAGGGCGCAAGCCTGATCGCTCCCGAAACCGT
>CAYQVL010000059.1:0-8422 GCA_964420825.1 uncultured Sphingomonadaceae bacterium | reverse complement strand
CGCGCCCGAAGACGCTGCCGCCGAGCACGAGCGGATGACACGCTGCGCCGAAACCGTGCTCGAACGGCTCGGGCTTGCCTGGCGGCGCGTTCTGCTTTGCGCGGGCGATACCGGCGCGACGTCGGCCAAGACCTTCGATCTCGAAGTCTGGCTGCCCGGCCAGCAGCGCTACCGCGAGATCAGCAGCATCTCGCATTGCACCGATTATCAGGCGCGGCGGATGAATGCGCGTTTCCGGCCCGAGGGCGAAAAGGCGACGCGCTTTGTCCATACGCTTAACGGCTCGGGCCTGGCGGTCGGACGATCGCTTGTCGCGGTGCTCGAAAATTATCAGCAGGCGGACGGCTCGGTGAGGATTCCCGAGGCGTTGCGCGCCTATATGGGCGGACTTGAACGGATCGGCGACTGATGCGGATACTGCTCACCAATGATGACGGCATTAACGCGCCCGGGCTCAAGGTGCTCGAGGAAATCGCGCGCGCACTCAGCAACGATATCTGGATTGTTGCGCCGGCCGAAGAAGCCTCGGGCGCCGGACATTCGCTAACGCTGACCCGGCCGCTGCGGCTGCGCCAGCTCGGTGAGCAGCGCTATTGCGTCACCGGAACGCCGACCGACGCGGTGATGATGGGGCTCGCCAAGGTCATGACGGAATACCCGCCGGATCTATTGCTTTCGGGTGTCAATCGCGGCGCCAATCTTGCCGAGGACGTCACCTATTCGGGCACCGTATCGGCGGCAATGGAAGGCGCGCTCGCCGGCGTTCGCTCAATCGCGCTAAGCCAGGCCTATCCGCGCGAAGCGATGGGCGACGATGCGCCCTTCGCCGCGGCGCGCGCTTGGGGCGAGCGCGTTTTGCGGCCGCTGGTCGGACATAATTTGCCACAGCGCACGCTGGTCAACATCAACTTCCCTGCGCGTACGCCCGGCGACATACGCGGAATCCGCGTAACGACCCAGGGAATGCGCGATTACGGACGGCTCAAGATCGTCGAGAACCGCGATCCGCGCGGCTTTCCCTATTATTGGTTCGGCCTTGGCCCGATGGTCGGGACACCCGAACATTCGACCGACCTCGAAGCGATCGCCGACGGCTATATCGCGGTAACGCCCCTCCATCTCGACATGACCCATCACACTTCGCTTGGCGCTCTCGGCAAAGTCTTCAGCTAGGCGCTGGAATGTGCGCGAAATAATGGTAAGGACCGGGCATGCGCGCACATAGCCTATGGTTGCTGCCGGTTGTTTCGGCGCTGGCGGTATCGGCTTGCATACCCGCTCCATCGCGTCCGCGACCATCGGCCCAGACCCCCACGGTCCTTAACCCTCCACCGACGATCGCAACTAATCCTGAGGCGGCTCCCCCGCCGCCGAGCTGGCAAGCCCAATCGGTTTCTCCAAATGCGCGCACCGTCGGAGCCGCCAGCTATACGGTCCGTCCCGGCGACACGCTTCTCGCCATTGCTGGCCGGACCGGAGCCGGGGTTGCCGCGATTGCACGCGCCAACGCGATCGAGCCTCCCTACATCATTCGTCCCGGTCAGCGGCTGACAATACCGGCCGGCCGGTATCACGAAGTCCGGCGTGGCGAGACCGGCATCGCTATCGCCCGCGCCTATGGCGTCGACTGGACCCGCATCGCTGCGCTAAATGCCTTTGAGGAGCCGTATATATTGCGCGTCGGCGAACGCATCTTGCTGCCTTCACCGGCCGAAGTATCGACAATGAGCCGGAGCGAACGCGCCGCGGCCTTCAATCTCGATATCGACGACATCATTACCGGCGGCGCGCCGGCGCTGGCGGCGAACGAAGCGACAGCACAGCCGGTGCGCGATGCGCAAAGCAGCCTTCCGTCCGGCGCTGCGGTGAGTTCGCCAGCCAATATCACCGGCCGCTTCGGTTGGCCCCTAACCGGCCCGATCGTTGCGACGTTCGGCCAGGGGACGGGAGGCCAGCGCAACAACGGCATCGATATCGCGGCCCCGCGCGGCACGCCCGTGCGCGCCGCGGCCGGCGGTGTGGTCATCTATGCGGGCAATGAGATCCAGGTTCATGGCGGGCTTGTCCTGATCAATCATGGCGATGGCTGGATCACCGCCTATGGGCATCTCGACGAGCTGTCGGTCGCGCGCGGACAGCGCGTCGAACGCGGTCAGCTCATCGCGCGCTCCGGCGATACCGGCCTTGCCGACCGTCCGTTGCTGCATTTCGAAATCCGCCGCAACCGCGAGCCGGTCGATCCCTCGATCCATCTGCCTAACCTGACATGATGGGCATAAAGACCGCCGCGCCCGATCGCCATGGCGAACTGCGCCGCAAGTCACGCTTTTCGCGCGGGCAATCGCTTTCTATGCGCGCCTTTGTCGTCGCGTTCCTAGTCGGTATTGCGATCAGCGTCCACTGGTTCGACCGCGCCGGTTACGTCGATCACAGCGATGGGAACATCAGTTTTACCGACGCGCTTTACTTCACGATGGTCACGATCACGACGGTGGGCTATGGCGATATCGTCCCTGTTACGGACCGTGCGCGGCTCTTCGAAGCGATCTTGGTAACGCCGATCCGCCTGTTCGTGTGGCTGATCTTTCTAGGGAGCGCCTATGACTTTCTACTGCAAAAGAGCTGGAGCCGCGGGCGCATGAGCATCATCCAGAAAAACCTTCATAGCCACATCGTGGTCGCGGGTTTCGGCGTCAGCGGCTCCGAAGCCGTCGACGAATTGATCGAGCGCGGTGTCGATCCAACTGAAATCGTTGTCGTCGATAGCGATCAGACACGCCTCGAAGCGGCCGAAGCGCGCGGCTGCAACGTCATGCAAGGCGATGCGACGCGCGACATGGCCTTGAAACAGGTTCGCGTATCGCGTGCGCGTGCAATGATCGTTTCGGCCGGCCGCGACGATACCTCTGTGCTCGTCGTGCTGACCGCGCGCGCGCTCGCCCCGAAATTGCCGATCAGCGTGCTGATCCGCGCCTCGGATAATGAGCAACTCGCGCGACAGGCGGGCGCGAGCAATGTCATCAATCCGGTAAGTTTCGCCGGCCTGTTACTCGCCGGATCGTGCCACGGCCCGCATATTTCCGACTATATGGCCGACCTCGCCTCAGCCACCGGCCGTGTCGCGCTGCGCGAACGCATGGCGACGCATATGGAAGAAGGATTGCCGCTTGGCGCAATACAAACCGGCCTCGGCGTGCGGATCTACCGCAACGGCAAGCCCTTTGGCTTCTGGGAAGAGGAAGCCAAGCAGATCCTCGAAGGCGATCTTATCGTCGAAATCGTCGGCAGCCCCGACGAGGATTGATCGCCAGCCAAGGTCAGTGTCTAGCTGAAGAGAGTGAAAATCAGCCCCATTATAGAATAAGCGACCAGCCAGTAAATCGCGTCGATCATAAACAATTTCAATGATTTACGGCTAAAGAGATAGTTTATGCCGATCGCCGGTATGATGAAGCCGAGGGCAATCCCTCCGGCGATCATGATAGTCGTGCCGAGCGCGGGCGTAGCGTAGGTCATCAAAACATGCGCCAGAACGAAAGCCGAGAACAGGTTGAGCAGAAACGTCAGGCCGAAGATCATCGGCATATTGCCGGCCTGCGCCATTTCGTCGCTGACCCCGGATTCCACTTGCCAGCTTTTGCCGAATATCGGCCCATACCACAGCCCGCCGATCAGAAATCCCGATAGCGCCGCAACGATTACGGCGATCCAATTTACGTCAAACATAGCGCCCCCGATGATTTTTGTTTGGTAACCGTTATTAGATAGCAGGTATCGGCAAGCTTGCCAAAGCGCGGCTGCAGGATGACATTCGCACCGCCAACGCCTATCTCGCGCGCCTATGGCCACCATCATTCCTTCCCCGCCGAAAATCGGCATGGTTTCGCTCGGTTGCCCCAAGGCGCTCGTCGACAGCGAACGCATCCTCACCAAGCTGCGTTCGGACGGCTACGGGCTGTCGCAGGATTATGAGGGCGCCGACGTCGTGCTCGTCAACACCTGCGGGTTTCTAGACAGCGCCAAGGAAGAAAGTCTCGAAGCGATCGGCGAGGCTATCGCCGAAAATGGCCGGGTCATCGTTACCGGCTGCATGGGCAAGGAAGCCGCGCTCATTCGCGCGCGTTTCCCTCAAGTCCTCGCGATCTCGGGGCCGCAGCAATATGAAGAGGTGGTCGGGGCCGTCCACGATGCGGCGCCGATGCCGCCATCGCCTTATGTCAATTTGGTTCCCGAAGCAGGGTTCAAACTCACCCCGCGCCACTATGGCTATGTGAAGATTTCCGAAGGCTGCAACCATCGCTGCGCCTTTTGCATCATTCCCTCGATCCGCGGCGATCTCGTCAGCCGCCGTCCCGATGCGGTTCTGCGCGAAGCCGAAAAGCTCGTCGCCGCCGGCACCAAAGAGCTGCTGATCATCAGCCAGGATACCTCGGCCTACGGACTCGATCTCAAACATGCCAAATGGTCTTGGAAGGGTGGCGAGGTTCGCGCGCACATGACCGATCTCGCGCGTGAACTGGGCAAATTGGGCAGCGCCGACAACGAAATCTGGATTCGGCTTCATTATGTCTACCCCTATCCGCATGTCGATCATGTCATACCGCTGATGGCGGAAGGTCTGATTACACCGTATCTCGATATTCCCTTCCAGCATGCCAGCCCGCGCATCCTCAAGGCCATGAAGCGCCCGGCCAACGAGGCCAAGGTGCTCGAGCGCGTCAAGAAATGGCGCGACATCTGCCCCGACCTTACCATTCGTTCGACGTTTATCGCCGGCTTTCCAGGCGAGACCGAAGACGATTTCCAATATCTGCTCGACTGGCTCGACGAGGCGCAGCTCGACCGCGTCGGCGCATTCCGCTTTGAGCCCGTGGAAGGCGCGCAAGCCAATGCGCTGCCCGATCCGGTGCCCGAGGAAGTAAAGGAAGAGCGCTACGCCCGGCTCATGGAAAAATGCGCGGCGATTTCGGCGGCCAAGCTGCTGGCCAAGATCGGTACGTCACAGCGCGTGATAATCGATCTCGTCGATGAGGATGGGGGCGCCACGGGGCGCTCACAGGCCGATGCGCCCGAAATCGACGGCGAGGTCCATCTGCGCGATGCCGGGGGCCTTTCGCCGGGCGACATAGTGGCTGTCGAAATCGAGGACGCCGATGCCCACGATTTGTTCGGCGTGCCGATCAGCTGATAACCGGGTTGGCCGACTTCCGCCGCGAGCGGCGCACCAGCCAGACAACCAGAACGACGATGCCGATCAATATGACGAGGCCAATGATCCCGGCCCATAGAAACACCGTGCCCATATTTTCCATGATCTCAAGTTCTGCTGGCGGTTCGTCCGAATTGTCGACATGCCAGCCGATGATCACCGGATCGCCGCCCTCCTGAAGCGTCACGATTTCGGTCGTCGTCCACAGCCGTTTGTCGGTGGTGACGAGAATGAAGTCCTTGCGCGTCCGCGCGCTATCGCCGAGCCCGTCGCTGTTCATGCTATAGGACATGATCCGCGTCTCGCCGCCGCCCTCGGGATACATCGTGGCTGCCTGTTCAAGCGGCGCGACGCTTTCCTTCCAGAGCCCGGGATCGATCATCGCCTCAAGCGCCGCCATATCTCGCGCGCGGATATGATCGATAAACGCCTGCGTCATCGCCCGGTCCTCTTCCGAGGTCATATTCTGGATCATCGTGTCCATCGAGCAGGCGGTGGACAGCATCAGCGCCAGCAATGCCATCAGGCTTCGGATAGCGTTCGCCATGATAATTCTCCCCCTTTTACCGCCAAATCGCGACGACGGCCTTGGCCCTTCCCCCCGGATATGGCTAAGGAAGCGCTTATGACCGATTATGCCTCGCTGCTCCAGCCCGACAAGAGCCAAAACGCCCACGACCTCCATCTCGTCAACACCGATAGCTTCGAAAGCTGGCTCGGTGATCGCCCGGCGCGCGAACGCCGCGCGGTTGAGGCTCAACGTTTCATAGGAAAGGGTTATGAGCTGGCGATCCTGCCCGGCGATGATCCCGAAAATTGGGCGGTCGTGCTTGGCGTCGCCAATCCCGACAATCTCAGCGCCTGGTGCCTTGCCAAGGCGAGCGAACAGCTTCCGGGCGGCGTTTACCGGCTTATCGGAGGCGATCCAGGCCCCGCAGCGCTTGGCTGGCTGGTCGCGCAATATCGCTTCGACGACTATCGTGCCGCGCCCGACCCGGTGAAGCAGCGCATATTGCTGACGACCAAGCCCGCGCCGATCGACGAACTCGTTGCCGAGGCCGAGGCAACCGATCTTGTTCGCACGCTGGTGAACACGCCGAGCGCCGACATGGGACCGGGAGAACTCCAGCGCCGCGCCGAAGCTGTCGCCGCCGAATGCGTCGCGGCGTTCTCGGTGACGAAGGGGCCTGAGCTCGAAGAAAATTACCCGATGATCGCGGCCGTCGGGCGTGCGGCAAAGGGCGATTTCGCACCGCGGCTGCTCGAGATCGAATGGGGGGATCCGAGCCATCCTCGCATCGCGATCGTCGGCAAGGGTGTATGTTTCGATTCGGGAGGCCTCGATATCAAGAGCGCCACCGGCATGGCGTTGATGAAAAAAGATATGGGCGGCGCCGCCCATGCCTTGGCCCTCGCCCGGCTGATCATGCTCGCACACTTGCCGGTGCGCCTGCATCTACTCATTCCCGCGGTCGAGAACGCCATTTCGGGTGACGCCTTTCGCCCCGGCGACATATTGCGCAGCCGCAAGGGACTGACCGTCGAAATAGGCAATACCGACGCCGAAGGCCGGCTTGTGCTTGGCGACGCGCTCGCCCGGGCCTGCGAAGACAATCCGGAGATGATCACGGACTTCGCGACGCTCACGGGCGCTGCGCGCACCGCGCTTGGCCCCGATCTGCCGGCCCTGTTTACCGATGACGATGCGCTGGCCGAGGCCATCAGCAAGGCGGGATCGGCGCACGACGACCCGGTTTGGCGCCTGCCCTTGTGGAGCGGCTATGAAGACATGCTCAGCTCGGACATCGCCGATACCAGCAATGCGGCCTCAAACGGCCTCGCCGGCGCGACGATTGCGGCGTTGTTCCTCAAGAAATTTGTCGATGAAACAATATCCTGGGTTCACTTCGACACCTTCGCGTGGCGGCCGTCCGCCAAACCCGGCCGCCCCAAGGGCGGCGAAGCGCTGGGCCTGAGAGCAAGCTGGCACGTGCTCAAAGCGCGATATCCAGCATGATGATTGCGAGCCGGCGCACATTCGCTTGAAACAAAACCCTGCCGCCGCTTGTTTATGCCAATGATGGACGAATATTGAGAACGGCGCGCCGTTTGGCATGGCTGGCGAAGGAGGATCATGGCGCCCAATGCGGGTCTAAGCAGCTGGATGAGCGCGCTCGTCGATTACGTCCGGTCGGAAAAACCCGATCTCACCAATCGGCAGATGGCTCTATTGCTGCTCGTATATCTGACGCCGGGCCCGCACACCGTCCGTGGGCTTGCCCGCGTGCTGAAAGTTTCCAAGCCGGTTATCACTCGCGCCTTGAACACACTCTCCACCCTCGGCTATCTGCGGCGCGAGCGTGATGAGGTCGACCGGCGCAATGTCTTGGTCGCACATACGCAGAATGGGGCGCGGTTCCTTGAGAGTTTCGAAGAGTTCATCGAGGGGGAAGGCCGCGCCGCCGCCGAATAAGCGCCGCACCTTTGCGCTGGCCGGCCGTTCGGCAAAACTGGATGGCCGGATCAACGCATATCGCAGCGACATTGCCGATATCGCGCTCGCCGACCGCGTATTTGCACCATATTACGCCGTTCCGGTCGTGCGCGAGACGATCGCGGACGTGGCCGATCTTCACAAAAGTCCTTCCGGCGACTCGGAACTTGGCTCGCAACTATTGCAGGGCGAGACTTTTGCAGTACTCGACAGCATCAACGGCTGGTCATGGGGCTATGCCACACGCGATCACTATGTCGGCTATGTGCGCAATTCGGCGCTTGGGGGAATAGCGCAGCCTGTGCCCGTAGCCGGCGATGGCGACGCCGACATAGTGTCGGTCGCCGAAACATTGCTCGACGCGCCCTATCTGTGGGGCGGGCGGAGCGCGGCGGGGATCGACTGCTCTGGGCTCGTCCAGTTTGCGCTTGCCGCCGCCGGCATCAGCGCGCCGCGCGACAGCGATCTCCAGCTCGAAACGCTCGGTTCGGACATCGCCGAAGGCGACAACCTGCGCCGCGGCGATCTGATTTTCTTTCCCGACCACGTCGGAATCATGACCGACGCCGAGCGGCTCGTCCATGCAACGCGACATTGGGGCAAGGTGGTGATCGAACCGCTCGCCGGTGTCGTTGCGCGTATTGCCGCCGAGCACCCCGTTCCGGTAATAGGGCGTCGGCGGATCGCCAGGTGAGCCTTTCGGTCTTCATCGATGGCGG
>CAYQVL010000058.1:0-8438 GCA_964420825.1 uncultured Sphingomonadaceae bacterium | reverse complement strand
CACCGGCTTGCCGAACGCCTTGCGGTCTTTGGTGAAGACGAGCGCCTCGTCGAACGCGCGCTGAGCGCCGGCTTGCGCGCCCACCGCAATGCTCAGCCGCTCCTGCGGCAGCTGGTTCATCAGATAGCCGAAGCCGCAGCCTTCCTCTCCGAGGCAATTGGTAATCGGCACGCGGACGTCCTCAAAGAACATCTCCGAGGTATCCGCCGAGTGCTGGCCGATCTTGTCGAGATTGCGCCCGCGCGCAAATCCCTCCCGGTCACTCTCGACCAGAATGAGCGAAATCCCCTTGGCGCCCTCGGCAGGATCGGTCTTGGCGACGACGATGACGACATCGGCGTTTTGGCCATTGGTGATGTAGGTTTTCGAGCCGTTGAGGACATAATGATTGCCGTTGCGCTTGGCCGTCGTCTTGACAGCCTGGAGATCGGAGCCGGTGCCCGGCTCGGTCATCGCAATCGCCGAGATCGCCTCGCCCGAAACCAGCTTGGGAATCCAATGCTTCTTTTGCTCTTCAGAGCCATATGACAGGAAATAGTCGGCGGTTATGTCCGATTGCAGCGTTATCCCCGCCGACGAACCAGCATAGGCAAGCTCTTCATCGATTACCGCATTGTAGCGGAAATCGGCTCCGAGCCCGCCATATTCCTCGGGCATCGTCGGGCAAAGCATCCCCGCCTCGCCGCACGCTCGCCAGAATTCGCGGTCGACGATGCCCTCTTCTTCCCAGCGATCGAGATTGGGTGTCAGCGCCTTATCGAAGAATTTGCGAATCTGGTCGCGCAGCATTTCGTGGGTCTCGTCATAGGCGGTACGGCCAGCGGTGCTGAGCATTGAAATATCCTTCTTCCCTGGGTTTATTTTGCGCCAGAATCGGTCTCAATCAAAATCATTCTCGTTGCGAGGTGATATGCTGGTTGACGCGCACGTCAACCTTTGGGACAACGGAGACAAGCGTAATACCCCCTCTCAGACTCCAAGGAGACGAACGATGGCGACAGCCTATATAGTCGATGCAGTGCGGACGGCCGGCGGACGGCGCGGCGGCAAACTTTCCGGGGTCCACCCGGTCGATCTCGGCGCGGCGGTGTTCGACGCGATCGCCGAGCGTAACGATTTCGACCCCGCCGCGATCGAGGATGTGATCACTGGCTGCGTCATGCAGGGCGGCCAGCAGACGATGGACGTCGGCCGCAACGCCGTTCTCGCCTCGAAACTCCCCGACAGCATTCCCGCCGTGTCGATCGACCGTCAGTGCGGGTCTTCACAGCAGGCTATCCAGTTTGCCGCCCAAGGCGTGATGAGCGGCACGCAGGATATCGTGCTCGCCAGCGGCATCGAGAGCATGACGCGCGTACCGATGGGCTCGACCGCGATGCTGTTCATGAAGGAAGGCCTCGGCAACTTCAAAAGCCCGCGGCTCGAACAGGCCTACCCCGGGATCATGTTCAACCAGTTCGTCGGCGCCGAGATGATGGTCGAGAAGCATGGTTTCACCAAGGACGATCTCGACGAATTTGCGCTCGAATCGCACAAGAAGGCGATCGCAGCGACCAAGACCGGCGCATTTGACAACGAGATCATCGGGATCGAGATCGAAACGCCCGAGGGCACCGAAACGCACAGGACCGACGAAGGCATCCGCTACGATGCAACACTCGAATCGATCCAGTCGGTGAAATTGTTGCAGGAAGGCGGATCGATCACCGCCGCCAATGCCAGCCAGATTTGCGACGGCGCCTCGGCGGTTCTGATCGTTTCTGAGCAGGCGCTCAAGGATCATGGGCTGACTCCGCGCGCGCGTATCCACAATCTAACCGTAACCGCAGGCGACCCGGTGATCATGCTCGAAGAACCGCTGTTCGCGACAGACAAGGCGCTCAAGCGCGCCGGACTCACGATCGGCGATATCGATGTCTATGAGGTCAACGAAGCCTTTGCGCCCGTCCCACTCGCCTGGCTCAAACATACCGGCGCCGACCGCGCGAAGATCAACGTCCATGGCGGCGCCATCGCGCTCGGCCACCCGCTCGGCGCGAGCGGCGCCAAGCTCATGGCCACTCTGCTCAATGCGCTCGAACAGAAGGACGGCAGATACGGCCTCCAGACGATGTGCGAGGGCGGCGGCCAGGCCAATGTCACGATCATCGAGCGGATGGGCTGAGGCCAAGCATATACACCCCCGTCATGCTGAACGGTGGAGAATTTCAGATCTAAGGGAGAACCATCATGCGACTCGACTCATCCATCTCCGCCGTCGTCACCGGCGGCGCCTCGGGGCTCGGTGCGGCGACCGCCCGGGAGCTCTCCATCCACGGCGTCAAGGTCGCTATCTTCGACCTCCAGACCGAAAAGGGCGAGGCGATAGCGTCCGAAATCGGCGGCGTCTTCTGCGAAGTGAACGTCACCGACGATGACAGCGTCGACGCCGGTTTCGCCAAAGCGCGCGAAGCCAATGGCCAAGAGCGCATCCTCGTCAATTGCGCGGGTACTGGCGCGGCGATGAAGACCGCGAGCCGATCGAAGGAAGACGGCTCGATCAAACATTATCCGGCCGACGCCTTCAACTGGCTGATCCAGATCAACCTCGTCGGCACCTTTCGCTGCATCGCCAAATCGGCGGCCGGCATGATGACGCTCGACCCGCTCGAAGACGGCGATCGCGGCGCGATCGTCAACACCGCGAGCGTCGCGGCGGAAGATGGCCAGATGGGACAGGTCGCCTATTCGGCTTCGAAGGCCGGGGTAGTCGGCATGACACTACCAATTGCGCGCGACCTGATGGCTGAAAATATCCGCGTCAACACGATCCTGCCCGGTATCTTCGATACGCCACTGCTGATGGGCGCGCCCGAGAAGGTGCGCGAAGCCCTCGCCGCTTCGGTGCCCTTTCCCAAGCGTCTCGGCCAGCCCGAGGAATATGCCAAACTCGCGCTCGCGATGATCGAAAACGGCTATTTCAACGGCGAAGACGTCCGCCTCGACGGCGCGATCCGCATGGCGCCGCGATAGACCGCATTTGCTCAAATGCCCTCAAGGAGATCGGCCATGGCCGTCAATCTGTTCACCTTCGTCGATCTCTACCGTCGCCAACTCGATACCGCCGCGCATCTTTTGACCAAGGGCGCCGAGTTCGCGGTGGGTCAGGGTGCGAGCGAGTCTGATATGCTCAGCTGGCGGCTCGCCGAGGACATGCATCCGTTGGCATATCAGCTGACCGTGGTGATCAATTTCGCCCGGCAATGGACCGCGCGCGTCGCGGACCTCCCGGCGCCTCAGGCGATCGAGGCCGATCTGACTGTCGAACAATTTCAGACCGAGATCGCCGGAGCCAGGGCTTGGCTCGAAGCGCTGACGCCCGACCAGTTCGAAGGTCGCGACGACAGCCCGATCACCTTCGCGCTGGGTAACGGCATGGAGCCGACACTCCCCGCAGGCCAGTGGCTTTCAGTATTCGCGACGACGAACCTCTATTTCCATCTTTCGATGATTTACGCGATCCTCAGGATGAAGGGTGTGCCAATCGGCAAGATCGATTTGTTCGCGGCCGGGCTGTAGTTCCAGCGCATACACACTCTTCTTGCGCGGCTGGCCGCCGGCGGTCGCCTTGCTGCCTACTTCAGCGGGCCTTTTCCTTCGCCCAATATTCGTCGCGCAAAAGTCTTTTGTAGAGCTTGCCCGTCGGATGGCGCGGGAGTTCGGCGCGAAAGTCGATCTGGCGGGGGACTTTTACGCCCGACAGGCTCTTCCGCATAAAGGCGGTGAGTTCCTCGGCAAGCGCTTCGCCGGCATCGGCCGGATCAAGCGGCTGTACGATCGCGACGACGCGCTCGCCCATATCCTCGTCGGGCGCGCCGATCACCGCAGCGTCCTGAACCCTGTCGTGGGTGATCAGCAGGTTTTCGATCTCCTGCGGGTAGATGTTGACGCCGCCCGATATGATCATGAAGCTCTTGCGATCGGTGAGATAGAGATAGCCCTCCTCGTCGACCCAGCCGACATCGCCGAGCGTCGTCCAGCCGTGCTTGTTTCTTGACTCGGCGGTCTTTTCGGGATCGTTGTGATATTCGAACGGCGAGCCCGCCTCGAAATAGACCGTTCCCTCGCTGCGCACCGGCACTTCGTCGCCCTCCTCGTCGCAAATCCGGATCGTGCCGATCAACGCAGTACCTACCGATCCCTTATGGGTCAGCCAGTTCTCCGAATTGATGAAGGTAAAGCCGTTGCCCTCCGAACCGGCATAATATTCCATCAGCACCGGGCCCCACCAGTCGATCATCTTTTCCTTGATCGGCACCGGGCAAGGTGCCGCGGCGTGGATGGCGCATCGCATCGACGAGACGTCGTATTTGACACGCGACTCTTCCGGTAATTTGAGCATTCGCACGAAATGTGTCGGCACGAACTGCCCGCAATTGACGCGATAATGTTCGATCAGCGCGAGCGCGCGCTCGGGATCGAAGCGCTCCATGGCGATCACCGTCCCGCCGAGCTTGTGAACCGTCATGCTCCAGCGCAGCGGCGCTGCATGATAGAGCGGCGCCGGCGAGAGATAGATGCTGTCGCCGCTCAACCCGAAGGCGGCCTGGACGAGCATGACGAGCTTCTTGGTCGCGGCAATGTCGGGCTCCTCGGGGAGCGGCAGCCGCACGCCCTTGGGCTGGCCCGTCGTCCCCGAACTGTATAGCATATCGACGCCGGCGCGCTCGTCGGCGATCGGCGTATCGGGTACGCCGGCAATGGCAGCTTCGAGATCGGTATAGTCCGCATGCTCGCCGCCGGTGATAAAGCGATCGAGCGGCGGCCCGAAATCGGCGAGTTCGCTCAGCCTGTCGCCAAGATAATCCGACGCGAACAGCATCTTCGCGCCGCTATCCTCGAGGATATAGGCGATTTCGGGCGCAGTCAGCCGGCACGATATCGCGACATAGATCAGCCCCGCGCGCTGCGCCGCCCAGACGACGTCGTAGAAGCGCGCGCGATTGTCCATGCAGATCGCGATCGTATCGCCATGGCCGAGTCCGTGCGCTCGGAAGAGATGTGCGATCCGGTTCGAGCGCCGATCGAGTTGCGCATAGCTCACGCTTTCGCCGCTGTCGGCCATGATGATAGCCGGCTTATCAGCTTGGCTCCTCGCGTGGACGCTCGGGTGCATTGCGGGTGTCTCCTGTCGCGCGCAGTCATGCCTAGAAAAAAGCGAAGCGCAACCCCGCCCAGAAAGTCTGCGGCGTCGCGCGCTCGATCAGCCCGGCGCCCGATATCGCCGCCTCGACGCGCGCATCGAAGATATTCTCGGCGCGCAGTTCGAGCTTGAGCGGGCCATGGACGGGAATGAGAGCGCGCGCGCCGACGGTCAGCGCATCGTCGAGCCGCTGGCTGTTGAGATCGTCTTCGAAGCGGCTGCCTATATAGCGCAAGGTCAGCGATGCTTCGGGTCCAAGATCGCGCGCCCATGCAAGCGTTACCGCGCCATTGTGCCGCGCGGCCTGCGGCGGGCGCAAACCATCGAGCGCCGCCGCGCCGCCGCGCCCCACAATCTGAGCATCGGTAAAGGCGTAAGAGGCGATCACGCTCCATTCGGCGAAGTGCGCGCGCGCGTCGAACTCGACGCCGATAGCCTCGATCGCGTCGAGATTGCGGCGCTGGCTATAGAGTCCGCCCGGAGGCACGAAGCCCGCTCCGGGAAACACACCCGGCCCCCGGCCCAATGTGACATTGGCGATCGCATCGTCGAGCCGGTTGTAGAAGATGGTGCCGCTGAGCCGGAGGATCGAGGCGGGGGTGTAATCGATCCCCGCTTCCACCCCGGCCAGGCTTTCGGGCCATAAGGTCGCATTGGCAGCGGTGACATCATTGCCGACGCGGAACGGGCGAAAGAGCTCATTGAGCGTCGGCAGCCGCCAGCCGGTATAGCCCGTCGCGCGGATCGCCAGCGGGTTGGCGGGCCGCCAGGCGAGCCCGGCGCGCCCGGTAAAGCGCCAGCCCTCGCGATCTTGGAAATCGTCGATCGTGATGAGCGATGCGCCGACATCCGATTGGCGGAAAAAGCCGTCGGAGATCCACCAGCGATCGAGCCGCGCGCTGCCGGTCAGCGTCAGCGATGGGATAGCGCGAAGCGTTGCGTCGCCAAACGCTCCGGCGGTACGCGTCCGTCCGCCCGCCTCACGCTGCCGCATCGGCTGTCCGGCGACAAAGAAGAAACGCTCGCGCGTCCTTCCCTCGGTTTGGCGCAGATCGCCCCCAAAGCGCAGCTCGGCGGCATCGCCGGGCAGCGGCGGACGCAGCTCGAAGCGCCCGCCAAAGCCGCTCGCCGGGACGCTATATTGGTCGAGCACCTGTGTCGCCGCCGTCCGCGCGTCATCGATGCCGGCGAAGCTGCTGGCGAAGTCGCGATCCTGAAAATAGCCTAACGCTTCCCATTGCCAGTCTCCACGGCCAATCAACCGGACGCTTGCGTCGAAGCCACGCGTACTATTCCCGCTGAAGGCGAAACCGCGGTTGCGCACGTCCCGAAAATAGGCACCGGCAAGCTGGATTTCGGCAGCGGTGCCAAGCGGAGCCGCATAGCGCAGATTGGCGCCATATTGTTCGTAGCGCGCCGCTTCGTCGACCGGTCCGCGCTGCGCCGCGATCACCGGAACGAAACCGTCGCCGCGTGCATAATTGGCCGAGACGCTGAGTAAGGTGTTTTCGCTCGGTGGCAGCATCATGCCGATGCCCGTGTCGACGCTGTCGCGGCTGCCATAGGCCAGGTTCGCGCGGACTGGCTGGAACTGCTCGACCGAGGCGCTCTGTAGCTCGATCGTTCCCGCAAGCGCGCCCGGCCCGTGAACCCCGCTGCCGCCGCCGCGCATCACGCGGACCGCGCCGAGACGCGCGGCATCGAAAGCCGGCCAGCTTATCCAGCCACCGAACGGATCGATCTGCGGCACCCCGTCGAGGATCAGCAGCGCCCGGCTCGACGCATTGCCGCCGAGCCCGCGCAGCGTGGCGCCCTGCCCCGTCGGATGGCCCGAGCGCGAATCCGAAGCGCGGAACAACTGGAAACCCGCAACGCCCGCGAGGACGTTTTCGAGCCGCCCGCTCGGCTCGCGCGCCAGCGACTCGGCATCGAGCGTTACGATATTGAGCGCAACCTCGCTTTGCGTATCGTCAAGGCCCGCAGCCGTGACGACGATCGGCCGGTCTTGCGCGAACGCCGGCGTCGCGACAGTCGCGAGAAGAAGGAGATGCCATTTACGCATGGATGCAGGTCGTGCGCCTAGCCGTTCCGGTCAGGATGCGCGGCGGCGAATGCATCGAGCGCGCCCGCTTTGACGTCGTAATCCACAAGCTTCGGGAAATCGTCGAGCGGTACGTTGAAGCGCCGTGCATTGTACATTTGCGGCACGAGGCACAGATCGGCGAGACCGGGCAGATCACCCGACAGATATACGCCGCCATATTTGTTCGCGAGTTGCTCCAACGCCAAAAATCCGTCACAAATCCAATGAATATACCAGCTATCGATTGCCTCCTGTGTCTGGCCGAGCTGCGTTTTGAGATATTTGAGCACGCGCAGATTGTTGAGCGGATGGATATCGCTCGCCACCACTTGCGCCATCGACCGGACATGCGCCGCTGCTACAGGATCGGCCGGCGCAAGCGGCGGATCGGGGTAGCGGGCGTTGAGGTAATTGACGATGCTCAGCGACTGGGTGAGTCGGGCGCCATCGATTTCGAGCATCGGGACCAGCCCCTGCGGATTGAGCGCGCGATAGGCGTCGCTCTTCTGGCCGTCTTCGAGCAGGTTCACCTTTACCTGTTTATAGTCGAGGCCCTTGAGATTGAGCGCAATGCGAACGCGATAGGCGGCCGACGAGCGGTAATAATCGTGGAGACGTATCATCGCTTACTCCTGTCCAGCTTTATGCGCGGCCAGTTCGGCGCGGATATCCTCGCCATGTTCGTCGATCCGCGGGGCAGGACGGATATCGGCGTTGCGCCGCGCGGAGAAGCGGACGGGCGGCTGCATCTCGAAATAGCCGCCCTCGCTCGGATGCTCGCGGTGCTTGAAGAAGCCGGTTTGCTTGAGATGCGGATCGTCGAAAATATCGGCGATGTCGCGCGCGGGCATACATGGGATACCAACATCGTTAAGGATATTCACCCATTCGGCGCTTGCCTTGGCCGGGGTCAGCTCGGCAACCTTGCGATAGAGCGCGCCTTGATTGCGGAAGCGCCCGATCGGCGTGTCGAAGGGGTTGACGCGGAGGATTTCGGGCGCGCCGAGCAGTTCGAACAGCGCGATCCAGTTGGCATCAACATAGGGGACGATGCTGACATGGCCGTCGGCGGTCGGAAAGGGCTGGCGCGCGGGTTCGACCTGGCGCTTGTAGACGATCGGCTCGGTCGGCGGATCGAAGACCGCACCGAACAGATGCTCCTCGAGCGAGAAG
>CAYQVL010000057.1:0-8448 GCA_964420825.1 uncultured Sphingomonadaceae bacterium | reverse complement strand
CGGCGGCCTTGGTGAAGATGCCGCCGCCGAGACGCGCGAAGATCGAGATCAGCGACGCGCCGAAGGCGAGCGCGACGAGCGCTTCGATGACTTCGCGGTCATTCGCCGCGATGCCGAGCGCGCCGACGAGGATGTAAAAGAAAACCGAAATGGCGAGCAGCGCGAGACCCGCGACGAGCATGCCGGTGACGGCACCCGCGCGGAATGCGACGGTCAGGCCGCTCTGCAGGCTGACGCTGGCGGCCTGCGCGGTGCGGACGTTGGCGCGCACCGAAATGTTCATGCCGATAAAGCCCGCGAACCCAGAAAGCAGCGCGCCGATCACGAAGCCGACGGTGGAAAGATAACCGAGAAAGACATAGACGAGGATAGCGACGACGACGCCGACGATGGCGATCGTGCGGTACTGGCGCGCGAGATAGGCCTGTGCGCCCTCTTGAATGGCGCCGGCGATTTCCTGCATCTTTTCGTTGCCCGCCGATGCGGCGAGCACCTGGCGGCTGGTCACGAAACCATAGAGTACGGCGAGCAGGCCGCAGAAAATGGCGACGATAACAATCGTCATCGGTTCGATAGTCATTTGGGTCTTTGCCCCCCTGGTTGTTTGCATATCCACACCAGAAATTGCATCCGGAACCGGACACTATGTGGAGTTGTCGCGGGCTATAGAGCGCGAGTCGGGGTTTGTGCAAGCAGCCAGTAAGCGTTGGCGCGAATCAGGACGTTTCCGCGCTAAAAAGCCAGCTCCGAAGAGCTTGCGCCAGCGCTAATGCTCCCAGCCGAGGCGTTCGGGCAGCGCAAGCGGCCTGCCGCCTTCCTGGAGCGCGATACCGGCGCCCCTCTCGACAAGCCCGATACAGCGGATGGCGATTTCGAGATCTTCGGCGACGATCTCGATCGATCGCCGCGAGCGTACCGGCGCCGTAAACAGCAATTCGTAATCGTCCCCCATAGTCGCCGCCTCGATCGCCGATCGCCGTGTGTCGCCGCGCGCAGCGATGAAATCGGGTGAGAGCGGAACGTCGATGCTCTCGACGACGATATGGACGCCGCTCGCTTCGGCAAGCCGCCGGGTGTCGATCAGCAGCCCGTCCGAAATATCCATCATCGCGCTGACCTGAGGCGCCAGCGCCTGGCCGAGCGCCAGCTGCGGGACTGGACGCCGGTAGGCGGCGAGCAGGCCGGCGGGCCCGGCGATTGCGCCGCGCGCGATTTCGAGACCGGCTCCCGCGTCGCCGAGCGTGCCGCTGACCCAGAGATCGTCGCCGGGGCGCGCACCATCGCGTGCCGGCGAATTTTCGGCCTCGCCGAGCGCCGTCAGCCCGAACTGCCGTGCGCTGCCCGCCGGCGCACGCACGGTATCGCCGCCAAGCAACGGGCAGCCATAGCGCGCGAGCGCCTCGCCGAGCCCTTGCGCAAAGGCGTCGTCCCAGCCTGGATCGCCCGACAGGTTATACGCCATCAGCGCGCCGATCGGGCGCGCGCCCTTGGCGGCGAGATCGGAGAGGTTCACCGCGGCTAGCTTCCAGCCGATATCGGCCGGCGGATCGCTGCTCAGGAAGTGTACGCCCTCGACGATGACATCGTGCGTCAGCACGAGGTTGCGGCCGGCATGGCTGAATACCGCAGCATCGTCGGCAAGGCCGCGCGCGCCGGGATGCGTCGCCAAGGCGCGCAGCGCGTCGATAAAATCGGATTCACCCGCCATCGCGCCAGTCTAACAGCCAAAAACCCAAGCGAACGCTAAATTTTATCGTTTCGCAAAAACGAAGCCGGGCTACCCCCTAACCTCCTTGGCGACCGCGTCGAGCAAGCCGTTGACGAAATTCTTTTCGGGCTTGTCGTAGAAGGCGTCGGCGACATCGACATATTCGCTGATTACCGAACCGACGGGGACATCGGGCCGGGCGAGCAATTCATACACCCCGGCGCGCAGGATCTGCTTTTGCGGCCGATCGAGCCGCGCGAGCGTCCAGCCCTTGGCGAGCTTGCCGGCAATCAGCGCATCGATCTCTTCGCGCCGCCCATCGACGCCGACGACGATATCGTCGAAAAAATCGATCTCGGCTTCGGCGAATTCGACATCCCCGATCGTTGCGCCGAGCCGGTGATCATGAAATTCCTTGAGCAGCTTGCGCAGCGAGGTGCCCTCCATATCCTGCTGGTAGAGCGCCTGGACGGCGGCAAGCCTGGCGGCGGAGCGAGAGATCGAGCGTTGGGCCATCGGGAATTCCTATTCGGGTTTAAGCCGCTTGCGAACGCTTTCGGCATGCGCAGGCAGGCCTTCGGCTTCGGCGAGCGCAATCGCCGCCGGGCCGACTATTGCCAGCGCCGCCGCATCGCATTCGAGAAAGCTTGTGCGTTTCATGAAATCGAGCACCGACAGACCCGAAGCGAAGCGTGCGCGCCGTCCGGTGGGCAGTACATGGTTTGGCCCGCCGACATAGTCGCCGATGCTCTCGGGCGTCGTCCGGCCGAGAAACACCGAGCCGGCATGGTGGACGAGCGCGAACAGCGGTTTGGGGTTGGCGACGGCCAGTTCGAGATGTTCGGGCGCCAGCCGGTTCGAAAGCGGGATCGCGGCTTCGAGCCGGTCGACCATGATGATCGCGCCATGCGCCTCCCAGCTCGCCCGCGCCGTCTCGCCGGTTGCAAGCGTGGCGAGCTGGCGCTCGACCGCCGCCGCGACGGCGTCGGCGAAATCGCGATCGTCGGCGAACAGGATCGACTGGCTCGTCGGATCGTGTTCGGCCTGGCTCAGCAGATCGGCGGCGATCCATTCGGGGTCGTTGCCGCTATCGGCGACGATGACGATTTCCGAGGGGCCCGCGACCATGTCGATGCCGACGACGCCATAGAGTTGGCGCTTGGCCTCGGCGACCCAAGCGTTGCCGGGACCGGTGACGACATCGGCGCGCGGCACTGTAGCGGTCCCAAAGGCGAGCGCGGCGATCGCTTGCGCGCCGCCGATGCGGTAGATTTCGTCGACGCCGGCGATCTCGGCGGCGGCAAGCACGAGCGGGTTGATCTCGCCGCCCGGCGCCGGCGTTACCATGACCAGCCGCGAGACGCCCGCGACCATCGCCGGAATCGCGTTCATCAGCAGCGACGAGGGATAGGCGGCGCGCCCGCCAGGGACATAAAGCCCGGCGATCTCGACCGGCGTCCAGCGCGACCCCATCCGGACGCCGGCCTTATCGGTGATTTCGCGATCCTTGGGGAGCTGGCTTTCATGATAGGCGCGAATCCGCGCCGCGGCGAAGACCAAAGCCTCGCGTAACGTCGAATCGAGCGCCGCGAGCGCCAGGTGGCACTGCGCGCGCGGTATCTGCCAACCGCTGCCGCCCAGATCGAAGCCGTCGAAGCGCCGTGTATACTCGCGCACCGCCTCGTCGCCGCGTTTGCCGACATCGGCGATGATAGCGGCGACATCGCGCGCGACTTCGGGATCGGCCGAGCGCCGGGCGTCGACGAGCACGGTGAAGCGTTCGCCGAAATCCGCGTCGGTGGTGGCAAGCCTAAGCGGCATCGCGCGCCGCGGCGATCTGACGGAAGGTATCGACCATCGGGACGATTTCGGGCCGCGTCTTGAAGGCGGCGCGGTTGACGATCAGCCGCGCGCTGACCTCGCATAGCGTTTCGACCTCGACGAGCCGGTTGGCCTTGAGCGTCCCGCCGCTCGAGACGAGATCTACAATACGCTGCGCGAGTCCGAGCGCGGGGGCGATCTCCATCGCGCCGTTCAATTTCACGCATTCGGCCTGGACGCCGCGCGCTTCGAAATGGCGGCGGGTGAAATTGGGATATTTGGTCGCGATGCGGACATGGCTCCATTCGCGCGGATCATCGGTCGCGGCGAGGTCTTCGGGCTCGGCGACCGCAAGCCGGCAATGGCCGATATCGAGATCGACCGGCGCGTAAATCTCCGAATAGCGGAACTCCTCGAGCACATCGGAACCGACGATGCCGAGCTGCGCGGCGCCATGCGCGACGAAGGTCGCGACATCGAAGGCGCGTACGCGGATGATATCGATTGCCGGGTTGTTCGTGCCGAACCGCAGCGCCCGGCTCCGCTCGTCATGGAAATCGTCATTGGCCACGATTCCCGCTTGCGCGAGCAGCGGCAGCGCTTCGTCGAGTATGCGTCCCTTGGGGATGGCGAAGATGATCGGATCGGCCATGGAGGCTGCGCTTTACGGGGCGGGGAAGCGGCGGGCAAGCGACCATGCCGCGCTGGTCCGGGTCAGGCGGGCTTTTGAGCTAGCCAGCCGGCGATCGCCGCGCTGACCTTTTCGGGTGCCTCCCAGGGGACGAAATGACCGGCCTCGATCTTGACCAGCGTGAGATCGCCGAGAATGGCGTCGAGCCCCTCGATCTGGCCGGGCAGCAACGCCTTGTCCTCCATACCCCAAGTGACGAGCACGGGCATTTCGAGGCGCGGGAAGGGTGCGTCGAGAAAAGCCGGAGTTTCGATTTCCTCGTCGGCCTCGGGGACCGTCACCGGCGAGGCGCGATACCAGTTGAGCATCGCCATCGGCGCGCCGGGCCGCGCCCAGTCTTCGAGCATCGTATCGCGTTCGGCGTCTTCTAGCGCAGGGCTGCGTTCCCAGTTCATGACCTTGAGCAGGAAAGCGGCGAGGCCGTAGCGCTCGATAAAGCCGTCGTTCGAAACATCCCGAAAGTCGCGCATATAGCGCGAGGCGATGCGCTGGTCGCGGCTCTCGATCAGCGCCCTTTGAAATAGGAAAGGGTGCGGCGCATTGGCTATAATCAGCCGTTTTATGCGCTCGGGATGCGTCAGCGCCGCGCCCCAGGCGATCGCCCCGCCCCAATCGTGGCCGGCAAGCGTGAAGCCGTCAATTTCGAGCGCGTCGGCGAGCGCGATGACATCGTCGATGATCTTGCCCGGCGCGTAATTTTCGACGCCCTGGGGCTTGTCCGATTCGGCAAACCCGCGCTGATCGGGCGCGACGCAGAAATAGCGGCCGGAAAGCGCGGCGATCTGATGCCGCCAGGTGCGGTGCGATTCGGGAAAGCCGTGGAGGAAGATGATCGGCTCGCCGTCGCGCGGGCCGGCGGTGGCGACATTGAGCGCGACCCCGGTGGCGAGATCAATCGAAGTTTGCTGCAGGGCTGTCATACGCTATCTCTCGGCAATGCGGCGGACCAATGCAAGGGGGATCGGGCGGCGATGAGCGATGCCGGCCATATCGGCATATTGATGCATTCGGCCGAAGGCGCGCTGCTCTGCCAGCGAACCGTCGTCCACGAAGGCATCGCGCGGATGGGCGCACATAACCACCCGACGATCACCATGTCGGGCCGCGCGATGGGCCATGCGCTCGAATATTGGGAGGCGAGCGACTATCGGGCGCTGCGCGCGATCTTCGCCGAAGACGCGCAAAGCCTCGCCTCAGCGGGCGCTGAATTCTTCGTACTGCCCGACAACACCGCGCATATCGCGCTCGAAGCCGATGGGCCGCCGTTGCCGCTGCCCTGTCTGCATATCGCCGAAGTCGTCGCCGATGAAGCGGCGGCGCGCGGCTATCGCAAGATCGGGATATTGGGGACGGAGTGGACGATGGACGGGCCGGTCTATCGCGAAGCCTTCGAACGGCGCGGCATCGGGCGCGCTGTCCCCGAAGGCAAGGCGCGCGCGGCGCTCCACGCGATCATCATGGACGAACTATGCATGGGGGTGTTCGACCCCGCCTCGACCGCTGTCTTCCTCGAGGCCATCGACGAGTTGGCCGACCGCGGCTGCGACGGCGTCGCGCTCGTCTGCACCGAGATTCCGCTGATCGTCAGCGCCGCGAATTCGGCGTTGCCGGTGCTCGATTCGACACGGCTGCTCGCCAAGGCGGCAGTCGATGTCGCGCTCGGTGCGCGGCCCATGCCGCAGTGGCGGGGCGGACCGGTCGCACGTTAGGGGTTAGGGATAGCTGACGGTCCTGGGCCGATCGGGAAAGGGAATGCGCTCGTCGGCGTCGCCGGGAACGACCGGAAAACGCCGCGCCTTCCAGTCGTCGACCGCCTGGTCGATACGATCGCGCCGCGACGAGACGAAATTCCAATAGACATGGCGCGGAGCAGCAAAGGCCTCGCCGCCGCACAGCATCAGCCGCGCGCCGCCGTCCGAGCGCACTGTCGCGGCGACGCCGGGGCGCAGCACATAAAGCTGCCGGCGGGCGAGCGTCGCATCATCGAGCGCAGCATCGCCTTCAGCCATATAGAGCGCGCGCTCGTCGGCTTCGGCGTCGATCGGCAGGCTGCCGCCGGCATCGAGGCGGATGTCAGCGTTGATCGTGCCGGCATAGGTCGTCACCGGCGCGGTCTCGCCCCAGAGCGACCCCATGATCACGCGCGCCTCGGCGCCGTCGCCTGAAATCAGCGGTAGATCGGCGCGGGCAACATGTTCGAACGCCGGCGCCCTTTCCTCGTCGGCCTCGGGCAGCGCGAGCCAGGTCTGGATCAGCTTGAGCCGCGATTCGACGCCGCGATCCTCGTCGAAGCTGCGTTCGGAAGGGACGATACCGCGCCCCGCGGTCATCAGATTGACCGCGCCGGGCTCGATCGCCTGCGCCGTGCCGAGCGAATCGCGGTGCATGATCCGGCCCTTGAGCAGATAGGAGACGGTGGCGAGGCCGATATGCGGGTGCGGACGGACGTCGATCCCCTCGCCCGCGCCGAACACCGCCGGCCCGGCGTCGTCGAAAAAGACGAACGGCCTGACCATCGTGCGGCCCTTTGAGGGCAAGGCGCGATGAACCGAGAAGCTGCCGAGATCGTGGCTGACAGGGGCGATGGTTTCGAGAATAGGGGTTTCGAGGTGGGGGTCGGTCATTCCTTTATCCCGTCACTCGGCCACCTCGCCCGGCGCCCTCGCCCTGATCTGCAGAGCATGGACGCGCTGTTGGAGCAAATCACCGAGCGCCCGGTTGACCGCGCGCTGGCGTTCGACGCGGCTCATATCCCCGAATTGCATTGCGACGATCTCGACGGCGAAATGGCTTTCGCCGCGCCCGTCATGACCGGCATGGCCGCGATGCGCGTCGCTGTCGTCGATGACGCGCAAATAGGTGGGGCCGAGCGCCTCGATGAGTCGCTTTTCGATTTCGGCGGCGACGGGCCCTTTCGAATCCTGTTCCATGCCCCCTATATAGAGACTTGAACGCAAAGGAGCAGCCTTGACCGACAATTCCGCCCGCTCGAAGCATGATCGCTTCCATGGCCGCGTCGATGGCGCCGCCGACCGGTGCGAATGGCGGGGGTGCGAGGCGCCTGGCGAATTTCGTGCGCCCGGCGGCGAGCATCGCCGCGGCGGCTTCGACGGGCCGGGCGACTATCGTTGGCTCTGTCTCGACCATGTCCGCGAATTCAACGGCCAGTACGACTATTTTTCGGGGATGGACCAGGACCAGATCTATGCCGCGCAGCGACCGCAATCGGGATGGGAGCGCGAGACGCGCGCTTTTGCTACCGCCGGTGCGAGCCCAACGCCGCGCTGGGCCGATTTTGCCGATCCGCTCGACGCGATCGGCGCGCGCTTTCGCACGACGATCCGCGCGCCGCGCCACGACGGCAAGCGGCTATCCGATTGCGATCGCGAAAATCTCCAGCTGCTCGGACTCGACGCCAATGCCGACCGCAAGGCGCTGCGCCAGCGCTACGCAAAGCTCGTCCGCGCCTATCATCCCGACAAAAATGGCGGCGACCGCAGTCATGAGGCGATGCTGTTGCGCGTGATCGAGGCCTATACCGCGCTCAAGGGTGCGCAGGCGTTCGCCTGAGCCGCCCGGACAAAGATAGCCTCCCCGGCGCGTCCTTCAATATTTCGAGAGTGTCACCGGTATCGTCTTGAAGCCATGGACGAAGTTCGAATTGACGCGTTCGATTTCGCCGGTGATTTCGGGGCGCAGGCGGCGCGCGGCGAGTTCTTCGAACAAGGTCTGGAGCTGGAGTTCGGCGAGACGGGCGCCGACGCAGCGGTGGATGCCGTAGCCGAAGGCGAGATGACGCCGCGCATTTTCGCGATCGACGATCCAGTCGCCGGCGTCCTCGAAAACGCTCTCGTCGCGATTGGCCGACAGATACCACATGACGAGCTTATCGCCCTTCTTGATCTGCTTGCCGAACAGCTCGGTGTCTTCCATCGCGGTGCGGCGCATGTGCGAGAGCGGCGATTGCTTGCGGATGGTTTCGGAGACGGCATTCTTGATCAGCGAGGGGTCGGCCTCAAGCTTGCGCGCCTGCTCGGGGAACTGGTTCATGAAATAGACCGCGCCCGACATCGAATTGCGCGTCGTATCGTTGCCGCCGACGATCAGCAACGTGATGTTGCCGAGGAAATTGCGGTCGTCCATATCGCCGAGATGTTCGCTGTGCGCCATCATCGACAGCAGATCGGGGCCGGGATCGCTGGCCTTGCGCTGTGCCCAGAGCGCCTGG
>CAYQVL010000056.1:0-8600 GCA_964420825.1 uncultured Sphingomonadaceae bacterium | reverse complement strand
CCAAGGCGGTGATCCTGCTGATGCCGTTTGCATACAAGGCGGTGATCGACAGCATGGACGGGCAGAACGATCCCGCAGTGATGCTCGCAATCGCGCTGACCGTCGCCTATGCGGGCGCCCGCTTCGGCGGGGTAGTCTTCGACAATCTCCGCAACGTAGTATTCGAGAAGGTCGGCCAGACGGCGGCGCGGCGGCTCACCGAGAACGTCTTCGCGCATCTCCACAACCTGTCCTTGCGCTATCATCTCGACCGCAAGACCGGGGGCGTCACCAAGATCATCGAGCGCGGCACCAAGAGCATCGATACGATGCTCTATTTCCTGCTGTTCAATATCGCGCCGACGGCGATCGAACTGCTCGCCGTCTGCATCATCTTCTACGTCAAATTCGGCATCGGGCTCGTCGCGGTGACGCTCGCGGTGGTCGGGGTCTATATCCTGCTGACGCGGCTGGTGACGATATGGCGGACCAAATTGCGCCGCGAAATGGTCCATCTCGACACCCACGCCTATAGCCATGCCGTCGATTCGCTGCTTAACTTCGAAACGGTCAAATATTTCAACGCTGAGCAGCGCGAATCCGAGCGCTTCAACCATGCCGTGGGCCAATGGGCCAACGCGGCGGTCAAGAGCGAGAACAGCCTAGCCCTGCTCAATATCGGTCAGGCGCTGCTTACGAATGCGATGATGGCCGGCGCGATGGGTTATACGGTTTGGGGCTGGAGTGAGGGACGTTTCACCGTCGGTGACGTCGTCCTCGTCAACGCGCTGCTGATGCAGCTTTTCCGCCCGCTCGATTTCCTCGGCACCGTCTATCGGACGATCCAGCAGGGTCTGATCGACATGGAGGCGATGTTCGACCTGCTCGATACACCCGCCGATATAGTCGATGAGGCGGAGGCGCCCGATCTTGTGGTCGCAGCCGGTGAGATCCGCTTCGAAGGCGTGCGCTTTGATTATGGATCGGATCGTGCGATTCTTCGCAATCTCGATTTGCGGGTTGCACCGGGACGGAAGCTTGCCATCGTCGGGCCGTCCGGTGCCGGGAAATCGACGATCGCGCGGCTGATCTTCCGTTTCTACGATGTCACCGGCGGGCGGATATTGGTCGACGGGCAGGATATATCGGCCGTCCGCCAGGCCTCGCTGCGCCAAGCGATCGGCATCGTCCCGCAAGATACCGTGCTGTTCAACGACACGATCGGCTACAATATAGCCTATGGCCGCGACGGCGCGAGCCAAGCGGAGATCGAGGCGGCGGCAAGAGGCGCGGCGATTCACGAGTTCGTGCGCTTGTTGCCCGAAGGCTATGATACGCGTGTCGGTGAACGCGGGCTCAAACTGTCGGGCGGCGAAAAGCAGCGCGTCGCAGTCGCCCGCGCGCTTTTGAAGGATCCGCCGATCCTGATTCTCGACGAGGCGACGAGCGCGCTCGACAGTCACACCGAGGCCGATATCCAGGCGACGCTCGACCAAGCGGCGCGCGACCGCACGACGATCGTCATCGCCCATCGTCTATCGACGATCATCAATGCCGACGAAATCGTCGTACTCGAACATGGCCGTATTGCCGAACGCGGCAGTCATGCCGCGCTGCTCGCCAAAAACGGCCTCTATGCCGACATGTGGGCGCGCCAGCGCGAAGAACGCGAAAGCATCAAATAGCCGCGTCATCGGGATAGCCCCCGGGTTGCAGTCTTCGCCGGGGTGACGGACAAAGCGAAACGACCTAGAGCCGGTTCGATGACGACCCCAGGAAAAATCCTTCGCGATACCTTCGGCTTCGATGCGTTCCGCAGCGTCCAGCGCGACGTTATCGACCGCGTGATGGCGGGCCAGCACAGCCTTGCGATCATGCCGACCGGCGCGGGTAAGTCACTCTGCTACCAGATACCGGCGCTCGCCCGACCCGGCACTGGGCTCGTCATTTCGCCGCTGATCGCGCTGATGCGCGATCAGGTCCGTGCCGCCGAGGCCGCGGGCATCAAGGCCGCGACCTTGACCTCGGCTGACAGCAACCGCGAGGAGACCATCGACCGCTTCCGCGCCGGCGATCTCGACCTGCTCTACGCCGCTCCCGAACGCGCCAGCGGCGAGCCGTTCCAGCGCCTGCTCGAGGCTGTGCCGCTGTCGGTGATCGCGATAGACGAGGCGCATTGCGTCTCCGAATGGGGGCATGATTTCCGGCCCGATTACCGTTTGCTCCGGCCGTTGCTCGACCGCTTCGGCAACGTCCCGCGCCTCGCGCTGACCGCGACCGCCGATCAGCATACCCGCGAGGACATCGTCACCCAGCTCGGTATTCCGCAGGACGGGATGATCGTTGCCGGCTTCGACCGCCACAATATCCGCTATGTCATTGAGCCGCGCCAGACATTGACGAAGCAGATCACCGATCTCATCGCGCAGCAGCCCGGTCCGGGAATTGTCTATGCGACGAGCAGGGCTCGCGCCGAGACGCTATCGGAGTCGATCGCGCGAACCGGGCGTTCCTCCGCAGTCTATCATGCCGGGCTGCCGCCGCATGAACGGGCAGCCAACCAGGCCGCCTTCGTTGCTTCGGAAGATATGGTGATCTGCGCGACGGTCGCCTTCGGCATGGGGATAGACAAGCCCGATGTTCGCTTCGTCGCACATGCAGGCATCCCCAAATCGATCGAGGCCTATTATCAGGAAACCGGGCGCGCGGGGCGCGACGGCGATCCCGCGCGGGCGCATCTGTTCTGGGGCGCGGGCGATTTTTCGCTCGCCCGCCAGCGCATAGAGAGCGAAATCGAGCCCGATCGCCGCGCCAGCGAACGCACGCGCTTGAACGCGCTCGGGGCGCTCGTGGAGACCGCGGGCTGCCGCCGCGCAATCCTGCTCAAGCATTTCGGCGAAGACCCGCCCGCACAATGCGGCAATTGCGACAATTGCCTCGATCCGCCCAAGCCTGTCGACGCGACTCGGACGGCGCGAAAATTCCTTTCGGCGGTTTATCGCACGGGTCAACGCTTCGGCGTAGGCCATATCGAGGCGGTGTTGGCAGGCAGGTCGAGTGACAAGATCCACGAGCTCGGCCATCACCGGCTATCGGTGTTCGACATTCTCGACGCCGACGAAGCGCGACTCGTCAAACCCGTGGCGCGGGCGCTGCAAACGCGCGAGGCGCTGATCCAGACCGAACATGGCGGGCTTGCGCTCGGCCCGCGCGCGCGCGCGATCCTCAAGGGCGAAGAGGAGGTCGCGCTCGTCCTGTCACCGGGCCGCCAGAGCAGGGCGCGCGCCGATGCCAAGCCCAATCCGGTCGGCGACCCCTTGTTCGATGCGCTGCGCGAACGCCGCCGCGAAATCGCTGTCGCCAACGCCGTGCCGCCCTATGTTGTCTTTCACGATTCGACGTTGCGCGAGATGGCAGCGCGCAAGCCCGCGAATCTCGCCGAGATGTCAAGTATCAGCGGCGTCGGCGAGAGCAAGCTCGCGCGCTACGGCCAGGATTTTCTCGAAATTATCGAACGGGTCGGCGAGGTGGTGGACTAGGCGGCCGCTTGAACTCCCAGGCTTAGCCGGGGAACTGCGGGATAGGGCTTTGACCGCTTGCGCGATCAAAGCCTAGAACGGCACGTCGTCATCCAGATCGTCGTCGAAAGCGCCGCCGGTCGGGGCCGAGCCCTTGGTCTGGCCTTCCGACGATCCGCCGCCCCAGCTATCGTTGGAGCCGCCGCCGTCGTTCGATCCGCCGCTTGCCTGCCCGCCGCCTTCACCCTTGCCGTCGAGCATCGTCAGCGAGCCGTTGAAACCGTCGATGACGACCTCGGTCGCATAGCGGTCATTGCCCGATTGATCCTGCCATTTGCGCGTGCGGAGCTGGCCCTCGACATAGACCTTGCTGCCCTTGCGCAGATAGCGCTCGGCGACATTGGCGAGCCCTTCGGAGAAGATCGCGACGCTGTGCCATTCGGTGCGCTCCTTGCGCTCGCCGGTCTGCTTGTCTTTCCAGCTTTCCGACGTTGCGATGCGCAGATTGCAGACCTTGCCGCCGTTCGCGAACGTCCGGCTTTCGGGATCGCGCCCGAGATTGCCGATCAGGATTACCTTGTTGACGCTGCCTGCCATGAGTCTTCTCCTGCTTGTGTCGCTGTCCCAGCAACAGACCGGTCCACCTTGGGTCCGCCGAATCCCGTTCGGGCAATGACCAAAAGGTTGTTCGCTTCCAGCTTAGGAAAAGAGCGGGGCTTCGACAAGCTCAGCTCGAACGGCGCCGGGGTTATCTCAGTTTTCGCCGACAGGAATCGCATCGCCCACCACTGGCCCGGCGCGACGCGAATAGATATAGCCGCCGGCCAGCAAAAGGATCGTGATCGCCTGCGCCGCCACCGTCTCAAGCGTGGGATAGATGCCGAGGATCGGGCTGCGCGGGAATCCGCCGAGCGCCGTAAACCCGATCATCCCGCCCTCCTGCAACGCGGCAACGCCCTTGCCCGCAAGCACGACGGCGAGCAGGGCGATAAGGCCCGCGCTATAGGCGAAGAACTTGCCGATCGGCAGGTTGCGGGTGAAGCGGAGCATCGCCCAAGCGACAACCGCCAGCAAGACGGCGGCGAGCGCCATGCCGCCGACCATGGCGACGCCCTGGCCCTGCGAGCCGAGCGCGGCATAGAAAATGATCGTCTCGAAAACCTCGCGATAGACCGCGACGAAGGCGAGGCCGAAGAGCAGCCAGACCGAGCCGTGCGAAAGCGCCTTGTCGAGCTTGTGGCGGACATAGGCCTGCCACGCGCCGGCCTGAGCCTTGCCGTGCATCCAGATGCCGACGAAGAGCAGGATCGCGGCGGCGAGCAGCGAACCGAAGCCTTCGGTCAGTTCGCGGTTGGCGCCGCTGATCGATATGAGGTTGGTCGCCACCCACCAGGTACCGACGCCGGCGATCAGCGCGCCGAGCCAGCCGGCATGAACGTAGCGCAGCAGGTCGCGGCGCTCTGCGCGAATCAGGAAGGTGATCATCGCAATGACGATGAGCAACGCCTCGAGGCCCTCGCGCAAAAGGATCGCAAAGGCGCCGAAGAAGGTCGAGGCAGTGCTCGCCTGATCGGGCGCCAGCGCGGCTTCGGCCTCGTCGAACAAGCCGGCAAGCTCGCCGGCGCGAGCGCGGACGTCGTCGATCGGCGCACCGCGTGCGATCGCGGTGCGCAGTTCGCCCATCGCACGCTCGACCTGTGCGACGAGATCTCCGTTGCGCGAGGCGAGCAAGGTTTCGACCGGCTCGAAACCGTCGAGATAGGCGGCGAGCGCGAGATCGGCCGCCGCCTTGCGATCGCCGGCGGCATAGACTTCAACGCTGCGCGCGAGCAGGTCGCGCGCGATGGCCAGCGATTCTATGCCGCCGCTGCCGGCGACGGCGTCGGGATGGCCGCGCAGATAGGCGATCACCGCATTTGCCTTGTCCTCGCCGATATCGCGGCCGAGCGACACCGGTGTCAGACCCGCCAGCGCTTCGAGATTTGGGATGCGGGCACGCAGTGCGGCATCGCCTTCCCAGATCGTCTTGCCGCGTTGGGCCAGCGCTTCGGGATAGGCATAGCGACCGGCATGGAAGGCGAGTGCCCATTTATCCCTTGTCGAAAGCTCCGCATAGCTCTGCATCGCGGTGCCCTCGAGGCCCTGATGGATGACCTGGTAAAAGGCAAAGGAGCTGCGTCCGCGCGCGCGAACGCGATCGGTGAAATCGATGGGGACTGGCTCGAGGCCGACACCTTGGGCACCATCGCCGGCGCCGGTCGCGCCATGGCACGCCGCGCAGCTTTGCGCATAGAGCGCCCCGCCGCGCGCGAGGTCGGGCGTCGAGGGCGGCCCCAGCGGCACCGGATAGGCGGCAAGGAGATCGCCCGCGAGCCCGCGCGCGATCGTTTCGACTTCGGCGGGCGCGCGTCTTCGTTCGATCGCGCGTGCCAGATCTTGCGCTTCGGTAATGAGTCGAGCCTTTTGCGGCCCCGCCGGGAGATCGCCAAGATACGTACCAACGGTCGCCGAAAATTCGCGCATCTCGGCATATTCGAGATCGTTGACGACGCGGCCACCGGCGACCGCCCCGGAATAATCGACCGCGATATAATCGAGCAGCCGCCACGCCGTCTGGACATCGGCCTCATCGGCGCGCGCCATCGTCGGAACGAGCAGACCGAGAAACAGCAGCAGCGAGACAAACATCCGCTTGGAGGGAAGCGGGCGGACGGAAAGACGGTTCACAACGACTCCAGCACAACAGGGGGATTCGCGCGTTAGCGTCTTTGCGACTGATTATCAATATCGAAAACGCGCGGCGCTATCGGCCGGGATAGCGCAATCGGCCGAGGAAGCGCGTGACGCTGAAGCGGTGGTCGGGATTGCCGCGCAGGCGCTTCTTGAATTTTTCGAATTGCGCGACATTGGCGAGGCGGCGATCGAGAAACGCCATGGTTTCGGCGTCACCCTCGCTCTCGTCGTCAAGCCAGGCGAGGATCGTCGAGCCATAAACGCCCGATAGAATCGTGCGCTTGGTATAGTGATTGAAATCGGTCGCGGTATCGCCCGCGAGCCGCCACATGGCGTCGGCCGAGCGCCAGGAGAGCCGCGTCGCCTTGGCGAGGTTTTGTGGCATGGCGAGAATCGCCACCGCCCGGCGCAGCGCTTCCTTGTGCGGCCGGGCGATGGCGAGGCGCTCGATGATCGCCGCGCGGATGCGCTTATGGACCGGCATCGCCGCCATGGCATCGGGCGGCAGCGCCGCTGCCATTTCCGCGTCGATATGTGCGAACCAGGCGTCGATCATGTCGGTCGCTCCGCCCGGGAAGGCGAGGGCGGCCTGCGCGGGATCGATGCCGGCCTGCCTCACAGCGCGGCGCAGTGCATCGTCCGACCAGCCGTCGAACGCCGCATGCTCGGGAACAAGCGGCGCAAGATGCGCGCGCATTTCGTCGAGCGTGGGGTCGGCGGGAAGCGGCGGGATCGTCATCGTGCCTGCCATAGAAGCAAGCCCGTCGGCAGCCAAGTCTGGTGACAGATTCGCGCGATTCTGATATCAGGCGGCGGTCGAGGCGCCCACGCGGTCGCGCCTGTCCAACAAGGGGGTCGAAAATGGTTAAGTTTTTCGGAAATCTCAATGCGGTGCTGGTGGCCGGGCTGGTCATCCTCGTCGCGATCATGTTCGCGTTGCATGGCGGGGCGATGGATCAGGGCGAGGTTTATGCCAATGCGGTGATGCGCTATCTTCACGTGCTCAGCGGAATCATGTGGATCGGCCTGCTCTACTATTTCAACTTCATCCAGGTTCCCGCGATGGCGGGAATTCCGGCCGAACAGAAGCCGGCGATTTCGGGGCATATCGCGCCTAGGGCTCTGTTCTGGTTTCGCTGGGCGGCGGCGGCCACCGTGCTTACCGGGCTCATCGTCGCCTGGCTGACGAATGAACTTGTCGAGGCGCTGACGCTGCGGCCGGGCTTCATGCTGATCGGTCTCGGCATGTGGATGGCGCTGATCATGGCGTTCAACGTCTGGTTCATCATCTGGCCAAACCAGAAGAAGGTGCTCGGGATCGTCGAAGCCGATGCCGACGCGAAGGCCAAAGCCGCGACGACGGCGATGATCGCCTCGCGCACTAACACACTGCTGTCGATCCCGATGCTGTACTGCATGGTCACGCAGGGCCTGCTCGGCGGCTGATCGAGCCTTTGCGAGGCGGGCGGGCGGCGCTGGCGGGCCGTCCGTTCCTGGTCCGTGATGCCGGAAAGCTTTAGCCCGGCCTAGATTTGCTTGCGCTGCCAGCACTGGCGGCGCGCGGCGAAGACATTATCTCTGGCCCTCACATGTTAAGGGGACTTGTTCATGCCTTCGCTCTTCGATCCGATCACGCTCGGCGCCATCGAGGCGCCCAATCGCATCCTGATGGCGCCGTTGACGCGCGGGCGGGCGACGCGCGATCATGTGCCGACGCCGATGATGGCGACCTATTATGCCCAGCGCGCGGGCGCCGGACTGATCATCTCCGAAGCGACGGGGATGAGCCGTCAGGGGCTCGGCTGGCCCTACGCACCCGGACTGTGGACCGCCGAGCAGACCCAAGCCTGGAAGCCGGTGACCGCGGCGGTCCATGAAGCGGGCGGGCGGATCGTCGCCCAGCTCTGGCATATGGGCCGGATCGTCCATCCCGATTTTCTCGGCGGCGAACCGCCGGTTTCGTCGTCGGCCACGCAAGCGCCGGGCGACGCGCACACCTATGCCGGCAAGCAGCGCTATGCCGAAGCCCGCGCGCTGCGCACAGACGAGATTCCCGGCCTGCTAGACGATTATGCTCAGGCAGCGCGAAATGCGATGGTTGCCGGGTTCGATGGCGTCCAGATCCATTCGGCGAACGGCTATCTGATCGACCAGTTCCTGCGTGACAACTCCAATTTCCGTGACGACCAATATGGCGGATCGCCTGACAACCGCACGCGCTTGCTCGACGAGATCGCGCAGACCGTGGCGCGCGAAGCCGGCGCCGACCGCACCTCGGTCCGGCTCTCGCCCAATGGCGATTCGCAGGGCGTGATCGACAGCAATCCCGACGCCGTCTTCCCGCTCGCCGCGCAGAAGCTCTCGGATATC
>CAYQVL010000055.1:0-8612 GCA_964420825.1 uncultured Sphingomonadaceae bacterium | reverse complement strand
TCGGAGCCGCTCCTTTCCCGCTCAAGATCAGACATATCAGCCCAAATAACCCACGGCGCCGACGGGTGCTTCCCCTAGGCGCGGCGCGCGGCTAAGGTCCGCCACCACAGCGAATTGGAGATCGAGATTGGCTATTACGCCACAGGATAATTCGGCATTCTTGCGCGAAGTCGACGAGGAGGTCCGCAAGGACAAGGCGGCCGAGTTCTGGAAGCGATGGGGGATATGGCTTGCGGTCGCGCTGATCGTCGGTCTCGCCGCCTTCGGCGGCTGGCTTTACTGGAATAATCACCAGACCCAGGCCGCCGAGAATGAGGCTGCAGAATTGAGCGCTGTCCTCGATGCGCTCGACGATGGGCAGGTCGAAGGGATTGATGACCGGCTTGCCGCGCTCAGCGAGTCTTCGCGGCCGGGTATCCGCGCCGCGGCGCTGCTGACGCGCGCCGATGTGGCGTTGCAAACCGGGAATACCGGCGCGGCGGTCGCCCAATTCGCCGCAGTTGCCGCTGACGAGGCGCTGCCGCAGCAATTTCGCGATCTGGCGCTGATCCGCCAAACCGCGACCGAATATCCCGCGATCGGGCCGCAAGCTGTGATCGATCGATTGAGCGGGCTTACCCAGCAGGGAAATCCGTGGTTCGGCAGTGCTGGCGAGTTGACGGCGATCGCGCTGATGGCGCAGGGCAAGAATGACGAGGCAGGCGCGTTGTTCGCGCGGATGGCCAATGACGAGACGGTGCCCGAAACGCTCCGGACACGCGCGGTTCAGATGGCCGGTATATTGGGTGTCGATGCGGTTCCCGACGAACCGGTCGATATGGATGTCGTCCAACCCGAGCAGGCGTCCCCGACACAAGAGGAAGCAGATCGATGATGCGAGTGTTTATTGTAATATGCATGGCGTTGGCGCTTGCCGGTTGTGGCCTCTTTGGCCGCGGTGATGGCCGGCAGACGCCGACCGTCGGCAATCGCACGCCGATCATTGCCGTCGAGGACGAAATCGTCGCCGATCCGCAGATCGCCAGCGTCCCGGTCGTCGTGCCGGTGCCGACCACCAATGCCAGCTGGGCGCAGTCCGGCGGTAGCGCCAGCAAGTCGCTCGGTCACCTTTCGCTCAGCGCGTCGCCCGCGCGCGCCTGGTCGGTTTCGATCGGCAATGGTGGAGGATCGCGCGCGCGTCTGGCTGCCGCGCCTGTCGTGGCCAATGGCCGGGTCTATACGATCGATACCGATGCGACGGTAAAAGCCTTTGACGCCCAAAGCGGCGGGCTCCTCTGGTCGGTGCAGTTCGGTTCCGAAATCGGCAGCCGGAGAGCGCTGTTTGGAGGCGGCGTCTGCATATCGGGCGATCGCCTATATGTTACCAATGGCGTCGGCTATGCGGGCGCGCTCAACGCTGCCGACGGCAGCGTCATCTGGAAGGTCCGCCCCGGCGGTCCGCTTCGCGGTGCGCCGACGATCGCCAACGACAATGTCTACGTGCTGTCGCAGGATAATCAGATTTTTGCGCTCGATCCCGCCAATGGCGAAACGCGCTGGAACGCTGCGGGGACTGTTGAAGTGTCTGGCGTCTTCGGCGTCGCCGCGCCTTCTTCGGCGCAGGGCACCCTCATCGCGGGCTTTTCGTCGGGCGAACTGATCGCCTATCGTTACGAAAATGGCCGGATTGTCTGGCAGGACGCCCTCAACCGCACGAGCATCTCGACTTCGGTGTCGTCGCTGTCGGACATTGACGCCAGCCCCGTCGTCGACGGTGGCTATGTCTATGCGATCGGCCAGGGGGGCCGGATGGTCGCGCTCCAGCTTACCACGGGCCAGCGCATCTGGGAAATCAACGCTGGCGGGCTTTCGACACCCTGGCTTGCGGGCGACTGGATGTTCGTCGTCACCGACGAAGCAAAGCTGCTCGCTGTCGCGCGCGCCAATGGCCGTATCCGCTGGATTACGCAGTTGCCTCGTTATCGTGACGAAGAGGATCGCAAGGGTCCGATATTCTGGCGAGGACCGGTGCTGGCGGGCGGCAATCTGGTGCTCGCCAGTTCGCAAGGCCAACTCGCCTTTGTCGATGCCGCAACGGGCACCGTGCAGCGCATGGACGAGCAAGCCGGCGACGGTTTCTATCTGTCGCCGGTCGTCGCCAACAATACGCTGTACCTTCTCGACAACGGGGGCCGTCTCAGCGCCTGGCGCTAGACTGTAGGAAAGGGCCTCACTCATGGCGAAACAACGCGTTGTCGCCATTATCGGGCGGCCCAATGTCGGCAAATCGACGCTCTTCAACCGGCTTGTCGGCAAGAAGCTCGCACTGGTCGATGATCGGCCGGGGGTGACTCGAGACCGCCGCGAAGGCGATGTCGAGCTGCTCGGGCTCAATTTCCGCATCATCGACACCGCCGGCTATGAAGACGAAGATCCGAAGAGTCTGCCAGGCCGCATGCGCGCCCAGACCGAACGAGCCGTGGCCAGCGCCGATGCTGCGCTCTTCATGTTCGATGCGCGCGCCGGGTTGACGCCGCTCGACGAAGAGATCGCGCGCTGGCTGCGCGGGTCGGCGACCCCGGTGATCCTTGTCGGCAACAAGGCCGAAGGTCGCGCGGGTGATAGCGGACTCTACGACAGCTACAAACTCGGCTTCGGCGATCCGATCGGGCTCAGCGCCGAACATGGCGAGGGGCTGGCCGATCTGTTTCAGGGGCTGCGACCCCATATCGAAGACGATGGCGCACCCGAGGGCGACGACCCCGAGAGCGTGGCCGAAGGCTTCGAGGATGAACTCGATCGGCCGCTCAAGCTCGCCATTGTCGGCCGCCCCAACGCCGGAAAATCGACGCTGATCAACAAGACGCTGGGGCAGGACCGGCTGATCACCGGGCCTGAGGCGGGGATTACGCGCGATTCGATCAACGTTCCCTGGGAATGGCAGGGTCGGGCGGTTGAATTGATCGACACGGCCGGCATGCGCAAACGCGCCAAGATCAACGACAAGCTCGAGAAACTTTCGGTCGCCGATGGTCTTCACGCGGTCGATTTCGCCGAGGTCGTCGTGCTGATGCTCGACGCGACTTTGGGGCTCGAATCGCAAGATCTGCGAATCGCCGATCAGGTGTTGAGCGAGGGCCGCGCGCTCGTCATCGCGATCAACAAATGGGATATCGCGGTCGATCACCAAGGGCTCTACGATGGCATCAGCCATGCTCTCGAAGAGGGGCTGGCGCAGGTCCACGGCATTCCGCTGATCTCGCTTTCGGCGGTCACGGGCAAGGGCGTCGATGCATTGCTCGAAACCGCCTTTGCGACGCGCGAAGCCTGGTCACGCCGTGTCGGCACGGGCGAACTCAATCGCTGGTTCCGCGATGCCATCGAGCGCAATCCGCCTCCCGCGCCGAAAGGCCGCCGGATAAAGCTCCGCTATGTCACTCAGGTGCGCACGCGGCCGCCCAGCTTTATCCTCTTCGGGACGCGGGTCGATCAGCTTCCCGAAAGCTATCGCCGCTATCTGCTCAACGGAATTCGCCGCGATCTCGGCTTCGGTGCGGTGCCCGTCCGCCTGACCGTGCGCGCGCCCAAAAATCCATATGACAGCGACAAGAATGAGCGGTAGCGGCACGATAGCGTCAAAGGTCGTGCCCGATGTCGATGCGCGCGGTCTCAAATGTCCATGGCCCGCGCTTCGCCTTGCGCGCGCGCTGCGCGAATCCGATCGCGCCGTGATAGTCGCCGACGATCCGATTGCCCCCGTAGAAATCGTCGCGCTCGCCAGCGAACAGGGCTGGCGGGTCTGCGATGTCGAGACCGTCTTCGGCCCCGGCTATTTGGTCGCACGCTATTCGTAACGCGCCGGAAGCGCTCGGGAGACTGTAATTTCTGTGTAAACGGCTTTTTTACATCCTGTGGGTAATGGCATGAGCATAGATTGCGCAAGGCGGGGAACGGGATTTGCTGGCCAACGAACCGGAACTCATCGATTGGACCGATTTCGAGGCTGCGCGCCAGCAGCTTGGAGCCGATTTCGCGCGCATCCTGCAGTATTTTCGTGAAGATGGCGCTAAATCGGTCGATCGTATCGAAGCGGCGATGCGCGATCAGAATACCGCTGCGCTTGTCGTCCCGGCGCACACGCTCAAAGGCGAATCGATGCAGTTTGGCGCCTATCAGCTTAGCGAGCTAGCCGAAACCATCGAGTTGACGGCGCGCAAGTTCCTCGAAACCCGGCAGTCGCCCGAAGGATTGGTGCCCACCGTCGCCGCGCTGCGGGGAACCTTTGAGCGGACGCTTGCCCAGCTCGAAGACGCGGTAAACCCGCTCGTTAAGCGGCGTCTAACCGAAGATCAGCCAACCTTCGCCAATCAGAAATTCGGCAGGCTCTAGACCAGCCTAATCGTCCGCCGGTTTCGACTGAAGCTGGCAATAATTCTCCAGTCCCATGCGCTCGATCATGTCGAACTGCTGTTCGAGCACATCGACATGCTCCTCTTCATTGTCGAGAATTTCGGCGAACAGATCGCGGCTGACATAGTCGCGAACCTGTTCGCTATGCTCGATCGCATCTCGCAGCAGCGGCAGCGCCTCTTCCTCGAGTTCGAGATCGGCCTTGAGTATTTCCTCGACATTTTCGCCGATTCTGAGTCGGCCGAGCAGCTGAAAATTGGGCAGGCCATCGAGAAACAGGATGCGTTCGGCCAGCTTGTCGGCGTGCTTCATCTCGTCGATCGACTCTTCATATTCGAACTTGGCGAGTTTCTTCATCCCCCAATTGTCGAGCATCCGATAATGGAGGAAATATTGGTTGATCGCGGTCAGCTCGTTCTTGAGCGCCTCGTTCAGAAATTCGATGACTTTGGCGTCGCCCTTCATTTGGGCCTCCCTCGATACGATGAGCAGCCATCGTAGCCCTTTCGCGCCGTGCTTGAAAGGGCCGAAATCCCCAATTTCCCGGGGGTTTCAGATGCTTGTGCTAAGCAGTCGCAGTTTCGGACTGGATGATCTCGCGTGCGAACGAGACGCACTGGCCACAACGAGCACGGTGGCCCATCTGCGCGTAAGCGGTAGACGGCGTCTGTGCGCCCTTGCGGACGGCGGCGCGAATGTCTTTTTCGCGAATCGCATTGCAGATGCAGACAACCATGTAACAAGGAATAGCGCTATTGAGACTAAGTCGCAATAGTTTTTATTCGCCACAGTGGTTGGAACTGCCGCCGCGCCAAACTCCGCCACAGCCATTCCAGCGGGCCATAGCGAAAACGGTCGAGCCAGGGTTTGGACCAGAGCAGGATCAGCGCCCAGACGCCAAACACAACGATATAGAGCGCGGCGCGGCTGATCTCGCCATATAACCCCAGCCCATAGCCATAGAAAATGAAGGTGCAGACGATACTCGTGCCGAGATAGTTGCTGAACGCCGCGCGCCCGGCGGCGGCAACTCGCTCTCTCATCGCACTCTCGCCGGCCGATTTGACCCAATAGAGAATAAGCCCGGCATGGCCGAGAACGACGAACGGATTGACCAGCGTCTGCAGCGCGAAATCGGCGGTAATGAGCGCTGCGAGCTCGAAGCCGCTGAGCAGGATCCAGAGCGCGAGGAGCATCTGCAGCGGCAGTCCGATCAGATAGCCGCGTAGCGCGTAGCGCAGATAGCGGGCGCGCTCCCACCGGCCGGTCAGGAAGCCGCTCTTGAGCCCCGCCATGCCGAGCAGCATGAGGCCGAGCGTTTCGGGCATCCAGAAGAGATTGTTGGCGATCGGCGCCCAGAAATGCGGCCCGAGTCGGTCGGCGACGATGCCGCCGTAACCGCCACGATAGAGCGCGAGATTCTCGGCAAGCGCATCGGTCGCGAGCGGGCCGAACGCAGCGTTCATCTCGGCCCAGGCCGCAATTGTCGCGGCCTCGGCGCCGGGCGGCAGCGCCGCCGCGCGCAACTGCCAGAACGAGAAAGCAAACTGGCCCATGATGATCGCCTCAATGACGATGAGAATCAGCCCGAGGATGACGAGGCGGTGCGTTTCCATCGCGCGGAAGAAGAATGCGATGAGGCCGACAACCGCGTAGAGCATCAATATGTCGCCGAACCAGATCGCATAGGCATGGATGGCGCCGAACAACAGCAGCCAGGTCATCCGCGAAAAATGCGTCAGCGCGCCGTTTTCGCCCTTGGCCTCGGCGCGTTCGATGACGAGCAGCATCGACGCGCCGAACAGCACCGAGAAGAGCCCGCGCATCTTGCCGTCGGCGAGAACGAAATTGGCTCCCCAGACCGCGATGTCGAGCGCCCCGTCGCCGCCAAAGGCGGTGGGGTTGAAATAGGCTGGCGAAGGCATCGCGAAGGCGACGATGTTCATCAGCAAAATGCCCATCACCGCGATCCCGCGCACGACGTCGAGCGAGACATGGCGGGGAAGCGGCGCGGCGGTGGCCATCACAGCCAGCTTGTGATCGCGTCGAGCGGCTTCTTGTTGAGGGCATGCAGCGGCACTGTTGCGCCATCGGCGGGTTTGCCCGCGACCAGTACCATGATCGGTTTCTCGCTCGCCGGTCGCTCGCAGATTTTGTTCAGGAACTTCATCGGGTTCGGCGTATGGGTGAGGGTGGCAAGCCCCGCATCATGGAGCGCCGCGATCAGCAACCCCGTCGCGATGCCAACCGATTCGGCGACATAATAATTCTGCTTGTTGTCGCCCGGCTCGGGGCCGCCCCGCCGCTGCCCGAAAATGACGATCAGCCACGGCGCGGTTTCGAGATAGGGCTTGTCCTCGTCGGTGCCGAGCGCGGCGATCGCGTCGAGCCATTCCTGGCAAGCCTTGCCCGCGTAGAACTCCCGCTCCTCTGCCTCGGCAGCCTCGCGGATCGCGCGCTTCTTGTCAGGCGAGGCGACCACCGCGAAATGCCAAGGCTGATGATTGGCGCCGCTCGGCGCGGTGCCGGCGGCGAGGATTGCCTGTTCGATAACCATGCGCGGAACCGGCGCATCGGAAAAATCGCGGCACGTCCGCCGCGTCCTGAGCACCTTATAAAAGGCCTGTGCTCGGGCGATCCGCTCCCCGTCGGAATAGGCGGGCAGGTCGGTATAGGGAGCGCTCGGATGATCGGCCATATCGCGGCTTAGCGGCTGGCGCGGCGATCGCAAAGAGGTGCCCCAGCTATATTGACAGAAATGTCAATAGACAGCATCACTGCGGCCATGGAAATGCAGCATGATATTGCGGCGATGCCCGTCGCCGTGCATCCTGATCGCCCTCGCCTGAGGAAGCGGCCGCTCAAGGCGATCCATCACTTTCGCGAACTGCTGAAAGACAAGGAAAACACCGAGCATGTTTTCCACATTTTCGAATCGCTGCCGCGCAAGGCGTTTCGCGACGAGGCGCGCGCTTTTGCGCAAAGCGAACGCGGCCGCGCGATCTATGCAAGCGAACCCTATCTGCCCGACGTGCTCGACGATCATGAGCGGCTTCGCGCGATGCCCGCGGGTAGCGTCGCCCATGCCTATTGCAACTTCATGGAGACCGAGGGGCTGACCGCCGCCGGGCTGGTCGAGGAATCGGCCAAGCTCTATCGCAAGCGCTATGGCGATCTCGTCGAATGGTATGGCTCGCGCAATCGCGATACGCACGATTTGCTTCATGTGCTGACCGGTTATGGCCGCGATGCGATCGGCGAACAATGCGTCCTCGCTTTCACCTACGGTCAGAACCCCGCGCCCGCCAATCTCTTCATCGCCTATGCCGGCGGGCTCAACGTGAGGAAGAACACGCATACCAAGGCGCCCGTCTTGCGGGCGATCCACGAAGCCAAGCGCCTCGGCAAAGCCTGCCCGCGCGTTTGCGAGGAAAGCATAACCGGCCTGCTGGCGGAGCCGCTGGAGTCTGCGCGCAAGCGGCTGAACATCGCGCCGCCAGCGCAGTATCGCGAAGTGCATCGCATATTGCGCGACGAGGGGCGTGATCCCTACGATCTGATGGCGCACGCCGCCTAGTCGATACTCCCCGAACGGCGAGTATTTTCAGCGATCCATCAACTCGGGAAAGAAGCGCTCATGAGCGGCGCGCAGAACCGCGAGCGCTATGCTCTCGCGGGCCAGCACAATAATATTGCCTCCGGTCGTCCCGATTCGTGTCACCGGAATGCCCGCCGCCTCGATGGTGTCGGCGTTGGCGCTGGTGACGATATAGCGGCCCTGTTCCTCGCCGAACGCCGTCGCATGATCACCAATTTTCTCGAGATTCGCGCCAATGCCTCCGGCAAGCGCCATCTCGGCGAGCGCCACGAGCAGGCCGCCGTCGGATACATCATGCACCGCGGTCACCTTGTTCTCGGCGATCATCCCGCGGACGAAATCGCCCGCCATCCGCTCGCTGTCGAGATCGACCGGCGGGGGTGGACCTTCTTCACGCCCGGCAATTTCGCGCAACCAGAGCGACTGGCCGAGGTGACCGGTTATAGTGCCGATCACGAAAATCGCCTCGCCCTCGGCCTTGAACGCCAGCGTCGCCATCGTGTCGATGTCGTCGAGCAATCCGATCGCGCCGATAGCCGGCGTCGGCAGCACGGGCGTCGCCTTGCCGTCAACACCCGTGGTTTCGTTGTAGAGCGAGACGTTGCCGCTGACGATCGGCATGTCG
>CAYQVL010000054.1:0-8648 GCA_964420825.1 uncultured Sphingomonadaceae bacterium | reverse complement strand
GAAAAAGCTCATCGCCTTCGTCGCTCTTTTCCTGGCTGCGCCGGTTTTTGCACAGACAGTCGTTATCACCGGCGGAACCGTCGTAATCGGTGACGGGTCCGACCCGATCCCCAATGGCACCGTTATTATCCGCAACGGCCGCGTGGTCTCGGCAGGCGCGGGTTCGGTGCCGGCGGGTGCCCAGACCATCGACGCGACCGGGCGCTGGGTGACGCCGGGAATCGTCGGCGGCTTTACACGGCTGGGTCTCGTCGAAGTATCGGCCGTGGCGGCGACCAATGACCGCGGCGCGGAAACCTCGCCGTTCAGCGCCGGGCTTGATATCGCGCCGGCGATCAACCCGCTTTCGGCGGCGATAGCCACCAACCGCACCGGCGGCGTGACCCGCGCGATAGTCGCGCCCGATGCGTCGAGCACGATCTTTGGCGGGCAGGGCGCCGTGATCGACCTGGGAGCGGATATGAGCCCGGTCATGCGGGCACGCGCCTTCCAGTTTGCCGAGCTTGGCGAACGCGGTTCGGCCCGGGCCGGCGGCAGTCGCGCGGCGACCTATGCGATGCTGCGCAACGCGCTCCAGCAGGCGCAGATCTATGCGCGCAATCCGGCCGGTTATGGCGGACGGACTCGCGACGACCTGCTTAACCGGCTCGACGCCGAGGCGCTTGTGCCCGTCGTCGAGGGCCGCGTGCCTTTGATGGTCCATGTCGAGCAGGCACGCGATATTCTCAATGCGATTGGACTACGGAGCGAATTCCCGCAGCTGCGGCTAATCCTCGTCGGCGCAAGCGAAGGCTGGACGGTGGCCGATCAGATCGCGGCGGCACGCGTGCCGGTGCTTGCCTCGGCGCTCAACGATCTGCCAGCTGCGTTCGAGCGGATTGCTTCGACGCAGTCGAATATCGGCCGGATGCGCGACGCCGGGGTCGAGGTCGCGATCGGCATGATCGACGATAACGATACCCATCTCATCCGCTATTCGACGCAATATGCCGGCAATCTCGTTGCGCTCAATAGGATACCCGGCGCGACGGGACTGACCTGGGGCGAAGCGTTCGCGGCAATCAGCTCGGTGCCCGCCGATATCATGGGATTGGGCGACGAAATCGGCTCGCTGCGGCCGGGGCGCCGCGCCGATGTCGTGATCTGGGATGGCGATCCGCTTGAGCTGTCGTCGAATGTGGAAACGATGATGATCGATGGCGTCGAGCAACCGCTGACGTCGCGGCAGACGCGGTTGCGCGACCGCTACATCAGCCTGGGCGAGACCGCCCTGCCACAGGCTTATGAATGGTAAAGACGGCGTGACACAGCTCGCCGCCCTGACAGTGGCGACCGTTACCTTCGTTGGCACCCATTTCCTGCTGTCGCATCCCCTGCGTGCGGCTATTGTCAGGAGGATTGGTGATGGTCCGTTCCTGGGACTCTATTCGCTCGTTGCGGCCATCACATTTGGCTGGATGGTCTGGGCGGCCTGGACGATGCCGTCGCTGCCGCCTTGCTGGATAGCGCCGCTCTGGTTTTATGATTGGGTCGCGCCCTTGCTGATGCTGTTAGCCAGCATATTGCTGGTGGGCTCGTTTATCGGCAATCCCGCCTTTCCCGATCCTAAGAACGCCGTCCAGCACGTCCGTCCGGCAACCGGCGTCTTCGCGATCACGCGGCATCCGATGAACTGGGCGATCATGCTCTGGGCGCTGACGCATATCGTGCTGAGCGGCAAGCCGACCAACCTCGTCGTTGCGAGCGGATTGTTCGTGCTGACCTTTGTGGGATCGCTGCTTCAGGACCGTAAGAAAAACGCGTTGCTCGGCGATGCCTGGCGCGGCTGGGAAACGCGGACGTCGTTCGTACCTTTCGGCGCGCTCATCGACGGACGGATACCTTGGCGCGCGGCTTGGCCGGGCGCGATCGCGACATTTGGCGGCCTGCTTCTTTGGGCATTCGCGAGCTTTGCGCACCGCCAGCCGATCGGAATATGGCGCTGGCTCCAGCTATAGGCGCACCATCGTCATCATTTCCTTGTTCTTGTGCGGACCGTAAACCTCGGCAGTATCGAAGAACGTCACGCCGAGATCAATCGCGCGGTGGATTGTGACGATCATTCTTCGTCTTTCGCCGTTCCATACATGCCTTTGCCGACGCCTGCCATCGGCATGCAGCCGAGGCCGAGCGCGGAGACTTCCAATTCCATGCCGAGTTTGCGGGTATTCATTGCGTGGCCTCTTTTGCCTTGCGCCGCCCTGCTCGGGCGCGAGCATGATAGTCGAGAAGATCGCGGCGAACTTCGCTCCCGAAGATATAGATGGCAAGGACGTTGGGAATCGCCATCAGGAAGAACGCGGAATCCACGAGATTGAACACCGCCTCCACCGACAGGATCGTCCCGAAGGGAATAGTGAGGATGTAAAAAGCCTTGTAGACGGCATCGCGCTTGGGGCCTTCGCCGACCAGATAGCCCCAGGCCTGCAGTCCGTAAAAGCCCCAGGAGCAGAGGGTAGAATAGGCAAAGAGGAACACCGCGACGGCCAGCAGCACGGGCATCCAGGGCGCGACCTGCGCAAAGGCTTGCGATGTAATTTCGATGTCCGTCGCGCCGCCTTGATAGGTGCCAGCCAACACGATTGCGATCGCCCCGAGCGAGCAGATGATCACCGTGTCGATGAAGGGTTCGAGCAGAGCGACCAGGCCTTCGGACGCTGGTTCATAGGTTTTTGCTTGGGCGTGCGCGATGACCGCCGATCCGACGCCGGCTTCGCTCGAATAAACCGCGCGCTGCATGCCGACGACGAAAACGCCGAGCATCCCGCCGGCCGCCGCATTTCCGCTGAATGCCGATGACACAATCAGCCACAGCGCACCGGGAAGTTCGCCGAAATTGGCGAAGATTATCGCGAAGACTCCGACCAGATAGGCGACCGCCATGCCCGGAACGAGGAATTCGGTTACCCGCGCTAGCCAGACGACCCCGCCAATAACCACCAAGCCAACAAGGAAGGCTAGGGCTATTCCGTACGCTACCGGGCTGTCGATACCGCTGACATTAGCGACTTGGGCGTAGCTCTGATTTACCTGAACCAGCGAAAGCGCCCCAGCGGTAGCGAAGAAGGCATAGATACCTCCAAGGACCAAACCAAGCCTCGGTCGTCCGCGCGCAGCGAGGCCATTTTTGAGCGAATACATCGGCCCGCCGCGGATCGTGCCGTCCGGGTCGATCGTACGATATTTGTGACCGAGCGTGACCTCGACGCATTTCACGGTCATCGCGAAAAAACCGATCACGAACATCCAAAAAGCGGCGCCCGGCCCGCCTGTCGAGATAGCGACCGCGACACCGGCGATGTTGCCGAGACCGACGGTGCCCGAAAGCGCCGTGGTCAGGGCTCCGAACTGACTGATTGTGCCCGGCGCGCCAGTTTCCGCATTGCGGCCCGAAACCGCCCGGATGCCTTCGCCAAAGCCGCGAATGTTTATGAAGCCCAGCCACAGTGTGAAGACCAACATCGGTATGGCGAGCCAGATAACGACCAGCGTGACGTCGACGCCTGCTATCGGTATGGAGGCGAATACCCATGCGTTAAGCTGCGCGAGCGCCGCTTCGAGCCATGAAAACATTCAGATACGCCCCCGGTCCATGCTTCACACAATCATGGGGGGCAGGTAGAGCAGGCACAAGCAGAATCGACGGAGCCCTCAGTGACGCGCAAATATTTCGGTACCGACGGCATTAGAGGCCGCACCAACCAGAGCCCGATGACGTCGGAAATAGCGCTGCGCGTCGGCCAGGCGGCGGGCGCGCATTTCATGCGCGGCGATCACAAGCACCGCGTTGTGATCGGTAAGGATACGCGGCTTTCAGGCTATATGATGGAATCGGCTTTAGTGTCGGGCTTCACCAGCGTCGGCATGGACGTGGTGATGGTCGGGCCGATGCCGACGCCCGGCGTGGCGATGCTGACAACATCGATGCGCGCCGATCTCGGAGTGATGATCTCGGCGAGTCACAACCCGTTCGTCGATAACGGCATCAAGCTGTTCGGCCCCGACGGCTATAAGCTTTCCGACGAGGACGAGGCTGAAATTGAACGGCTGCTCGGCGAAGCTCCCCATCTTGTTCCGCCGGCGCAGATCGGCCGGGCGCGCAAGGTCGAGGACGCCAAGGGGCGGTATATTCACAATGCCAAGATGACCTTTCCGACCGAGTTGAGGCTCGACGGGCTCAAGATCGTCATCGATTGCGCCAACGGCGCGGCGTATGAGGTCGCGCCATCGGTGCTCTGGGAACTCGGCGCCGATGTCGTCACCATCGGCGTCAGCCCCAACGGCACCAACATCAACGAACACTGCGGCTCGACGGCGCCCGATACCTTGTGCGAACGGGTCGTCAAGGAAGGCGCGGCAATCGGCATTGCGCTTGACGGCGACGCCGATCGGCTGATCGTCGTCGACGAGAAGGGCCGGATCGTCGACGGCGACCAACTTATGGCGCTGATCGCCACCGACTGGGCGCGGCGCGGCAAGCTTGTCGGCGGAGGCATAGTCGCGACGGTGATGTCGAATCTGGGGCTTGAAAAATTGTTCGAACGCGAGGGGCTCGTGCTCGAACGTGCCAAGATCGGCGACCGCCATGTGCTCGAGATGATGCGCACCAAGGGTTATAATGTCGGTGGCGAGCAATCGGGCCACCTGATCCTCAGCGATTATGCGACGACCGGCGACGGGCTGATCGCGGCGCTGCAGATCCTTGCGGCGCTGGTAACCAGCGGCAAGCCCGCGAGCGAGCTGCTCCATCTGTTCGACGCCTACCCCCAGCTGCTCAAGAATATCCGTTATGACGACCGCGATCCGCTCGACACGCAGGCGGTGCGCGATGCAATCGCCGAAGGCGAGGCGCGGCTTGCGGGCAAGGGCCGCGTATTGATCCGCAAATCGGGGACCGAGGCGCTGATCCGCGTGATGGCCGAGGGTGAGAACGATGCGCTTGTCAAAAGCGTCGTCGACGATATCTGCTCGGCGGTTTCGGCTGCGGCCTGATGCTCGAAATGCGCCCCGATTGCGAAGCATGCGGCGCCGACCTCCCCGCCGATCAGGCCGGCGCTCATATCTGCTCGTTCGAATGCGCCTTTTGTCTCGATTGCGCCAAGGGGCGGCTTGCCGGTAGTTGCCCCAATTGCAGCGGCGAATTGCGCCCGCGCCCGGTGCGCGCAGCGGCGTTGCTCGCGCGCTTTCCTGCTTCGAGCACGCGGAAGTACAAGGCCAACGCATGAGCGGTAAAGCTGCGCGCATCCTCGCCATTGCCGGGTCGGACAGCGGCGGCGGAGCGGGTATCCAGGCCGATATCAAAACCATCACGCTGCTCGGCGGCCATGCAATGACTGCGGTGACCGCGATTACCGCGCAGAATACGCTCGGCGTGCAGGCGATCGCACCGGTGGGCGTCGAGACGGTGCTGGCGCAGATCGAATCGGTGGTAGGCGATATCGGTGTCGATGCCGTGAAGGTTGGGATGATCGGGTCCGCAGATCTTGTTCCCGCGCTTGCCCGGCTACTCGCCGAGATCGACGTGCCGATCGTCTTCGACCCGGTGATGATCGCTACCAGTGGGGCGACGCTTGCCGACGAGGCTACTGTTGGTGCGTTCGAGACGTTAATGAAGGTCGCAACCGTGGTAACGCCAAATGCGCCGGAACTTGCAAAGCTGACCCGCTCGCGGCTTGGTTCGGCCTATGAAATGGAGCGCGAAGCGCGGCGGTTGGCGCGCGAGTTCGAGTGCATCGTACTTGCCAAGGGTGGGCATCTGGACGGTGCCACGATCACCGATATCCTCGCGCGGCCGGACGGAGAGGTCCATCGCTGGAAGGACGAGCGAATCGCGACCATGAGTACGCATGGCACGGGTTGCGCAATATCGAGCGCATTGGCGACCGGGCTGGGGCAGGGTCTCGAAATCGTCGATGCGGTCAGCCGTGCTAGAGTGTTTGTTCGCGCCGCGCTCAATGGTGCACCGGGGCTTGGCCAGGGCAACGGTCCGCTCGGCTTTGCGAACATCGGGCCGGTCTACCCATGACTGTCGCAGGGGTTGATGAAGCGGGACGCGGGCCGCTTGCCGGGCCGGTAGTCGCTGCTGCTGTCATCTTGTGCGACCGCGGGATCGACGGACTCGACGACAGCAAGAAACTCAGCGCAAGGCGGCGCGCCGAACTCGAAATACTGATCCGCGCGCATTGCATCGTTGGTATCGGTATCGCAGCGCCTGGCGAGATCGATGCGATCAACATCCTTCAGGCAACTTTGCAGGCCATGCGCCGCGCGGTCGAGGCGCTCGGCGTTGTTCCGCGCACCGTTCTGGTCGATGGCAATCGATTGCCCGATTGGTCGTATTCGGCGGAGGCTGTGATCGGGGGAGATGCCCTGCACCCGTGCATATCGGCCGCATCGATTATCGCCAAGGAAATGCGCGACCGGATGATGCGCGAAGCGGCGCGCGATCATCCGCAATATGGGTGGGAGACCAACAAGGGCTACCCAACTCCCGAACATCTCGATGCATTGCGCCGTCACGGCCCGTGCCCGCTCCACCGCAAGAGCTTCGCTCCGGTCGCGCAGGCTTTGCTTCAATTTTGAGTCCTTTGCGCCACACCCCTTGATCTGGAGTCGGTCGAGCGCTCGATGGGCCATATATGGTGGGGGACTCTTTTCGTTCCCGCGCCGTTCCAAGCATTTTAACGATATCCTAACGCTATTCGTTAACCATAACCGCCTTGACCGTCCGGGCCCGCTGACTCAGGCTCTCAGGCTCGTTTTCAAGGGGGCAAGCGAATGGGATTGTTGGAGCGGGTGGAAAAGGCGCGGCCGGTAGCGCGCAAGAAAGCGGCAGCACAAAGCGGCCCGATCGAGGCTGACCGGCTGATCGAGGCCGATTGCACTTCGGCGATGACTTCGCTGCCCGACGGCTGCATCGACATGATTTTCGCCGATCCGCCCTACAACCTCCAGCTTGGCGGCGACCTGTTTCGTCCCGAAGGCGGACGGGTCGATGCCGTCGACGATGACTGGGACAAGTTCGATACCTTTGCAGCCTATGACGCCTTTACCCGCGCATGGCTCAAGGAAGCACGGCGGATTCTCAAGCCCGACGGCACGCTCTGGGTGATCGGAAGCTACCACAATATTTTCCGCGTCGGAGCGGCGTTGCAGGACGAAGGATATTGGATCCTCAACGATATCGTCTGGCGCAAGGCCAACCCGATGCCCAATTTCCGCGGCACACGCTTCACCAATGCCCATGAGACGATGATCTGGGCAGCGAAGAGCGAGAAAGCCAAATACACCTTCAACTATAAGACGATGAAAACATTAAATGACGAGTTGCAGATGCGTTCGGACTGGCTGATTCCGATCTGCGCGGGTCAGGAGAGGCTCAAGACCGGCGGCAGAAAGTCGCACCCGACGCAAAAGCCCGAGGCGTTGCTCTACCGCGTGCTGCTCGCCTCGACCAAGCCCGGCGATATCGTCCTCGATCCGTTTTTCGGCACCGGGACGACGGGCGCGGTTGCGCGGCGATTGGGCCGCAGATGGATCGGCATCGAGCGCGAGTCGCGTTATTGCCGCGTCGCGCTCGAACGCATCGCCCTGGCGCTGCCGCTCGACGAATCGGCGCTGTCGATAATGAAATCGAACGCCGCGCAGCCCAAGGTGCCGTTCGGCGCACTTATCGAAACCGGCATGATCAAGCCCGGCATAATCCTGACCGACGCCAATCGCCGCTGGAAGGCCGTTGTCCGCGTTGATGGCTCGCTCGCCACCAAGGACCATGATGGCTCTATCCACAAGCTCGGCGCTCTGCTCCAGGGCGCGCCCTCGTGCAATGGCTGGACCTTCTGGCACTATGAGATCGCCGACGGGCTGCAACCGATCGACAAGCTGCGCGCCGAATACCGGCTGGCGCACTTTCCCTGATAGCGGGTAGGGAGTGGTCATGACCGACATCCCTGCCGCCGCCGATCTCTATTTTCGCCCGACTGCTTTTGTCGATGCGCCGTTCGGGCTCGACGGGCAGGTCATGCGCGTGGCGGACGGCATGCTATGGTTTTCAGCCTTCGAAGTGATCGCAGTCGAGGGCGGCGAACGATGCGCGACGCAATTCGTGCCGATTGCCGGTATTGAGGACTTCCTCGGGAGGCTCGACGGAGCGCAATCCGAAGCCGCGCGCGCGACGATCGCGCGGATCGAAGCGCTCCGCCCCCCGCTGGTGCTTGGCGGACGCACGCTGCGCTTCGATACCCCGTTGGTTGCTGGCATCCTCAACGTCACGCCTGACAGCTTTTCCGATGGCGGCAAGCATTGCGATGCGCAGGCCGCGGCCGATGCCGGGTTCGCGATGGCGGCGGCGGGAGCAGCGCTGGTAGATGTCGGCGGCGAATCGACGCGTCCCGGCGCCGCAGACGTATGGGAGGGCGATGAGATCGAACGCGTCGTCCCGGTAATCGAACGGCTGGCGAAATCGGGCGTCGCGGTGTCGGCCGATACGCGCAAGGCGGCAGTGATCGAGGCGTCGCTCGATGTCGGCGCAATGATCATCAACGATGTCAGCGGGCTGCGTTTCGACGAACGCTCGGTGGAAGTCGTCGCCACGGCCGGATGCCCGGTCG
>CAYQVL010000053.1:0-8712 GCA_964420825.1 uncultured Sphingomonadaceae bacterium | reverse complement strand
ATCGCCTTCACCGGATCGACGGCGACGGCGAAGATAATCGCGCGCAGCCTGCTCGACGACGAGGATCGCCCGATCGTCCCACTGATCGCCGAGACCGGCGGCGTCAACGCGATGATCGTCGATTCGACAGCTCTGCCCGAGCAGGTCGTCGCCGACGTCATCACTTCGGCTTTCGGTTCGGCGGGACAGCGCTGTTCGGCGCTGCGGCTGCTGCTCGTCCAAGAGGAGGTCGCCGACGGCATTCTCGAGATGCTCGCCGGCGCAATGGCGACGCTGGTCGTCGGCGATCCGGTCGATCCGGCGACCGATGTCGGCCCGGTGATCGACGATGCCGCCTATGACAAGCTGATGGCGCACCGCGCGACGATGGAGGATCGCTGGATCGCGAGCTGCGAGGTGCCCGAAAGCGGCCGCTTCGTCCCGCCCACGCTGATCCGCCTCGACAGCGTCGAGGAGCTGGGGCGCGAATGGTTCGGGCCGCTGCTCCACGTCGCGACGTGGAAATCGGGCAAGCTCGAGGAGACGATCGCGCGCGTCAACGCCAAGGGCTTCGGCCTGACGATGGGGCTCCACAGCCGCATCGCGCGCGCCGCCGACCTCGTCGAAGCGCGCGCGCATGTCGGCAATCTCTATGTCAACCGCTCGATGATCGGCGCCGTTGTCGGATCGCAGCCGTTCGGCGGCGAGGGGCTGTCGGGAACGGGCCCGAAGGCCGGGGGACCGCACTATCTCCCGCGCTTCTGCGCCGAACGCGTGACGACAATCGACACGACGAGCGCGGGCGGCAATGCGAGCCTATTGTCATTGGGGGAGGCGGGGATTTAGAAGCGCAGACACTATTTCTCGGTCGCCACCATCTTCACATCGGCATAGGGCAGGATCATCTCGCCGTCGGGGGCGGCGGTGAAGGTGGTTTGCGTCGGATAGGCGAATTCGAGGCCTTCGGCGGCGAAGCGCTTGAACACCCCGATGCCGACGGTGTGCCGCGCATTGTAGACGACATCCCAGACCGGGCTCATCACGTCGAATTCGAGTTGATAGTCGAGGCTCGAATCGCCGAAACCGACAAAGCCCGCGCGAACGAATTTATGCCCGGCCTCCCCGACCACCGCTTCGAGGATTTCGGGAACGCGCGCGGCGAGATCGGGATTGGTCTGATAGACCACGCCGAGCGCGAACTTGATCCGGCGACTGTCGAGCCGGGTGAGGTTGGAAATTTCCTTGTCGAGCAAATTGGTGTTTGAGATGATCTTCTCTTCGCCGGTGACGCTGCGCAGCCGCGTCGACCTGAGGCCGATCTGCTCGACCGAGGCGGTCGTGTTGTCATAGGAGACCGCATCGCCCTTTTTGAACGGCTTGTCGAAGATGATCGACAGCGCCGCAAAAAGATCGCTGAAAATGCCCTGCGCGGCAAGGCCGATGGCGATACCGGCAACGCCGAGACCTGCGATGAGCCCGGTGACATCGACGTTGAGATTGTCGAGCACGACGATCGCCGCGATCGCGCCGACGCCGAAGGTCACGAGAACGCGGATCAGTTTCATCGCGCTGCCGAGCGCCTCGCTCGACGCCTCGTCGGTCTGCGTGCGGTGTTCGATGATCCCGAGAATTATCGCGCGCGCCCAGATCGCGATCTGGATCACCATCGAAATCGAGAAGGCCAGATTGATCAGCGCGGTCAGCAGCAGGGGTGTATTGGCGTAGACCGCGAAGGCTTCGAATGAGATCGCCACCATGAACCACGTCCGCGTCTTCGCCATGGTCCGACCGACGACCGAGATCCAGTTGCTCATGCTGCGATCGCGCCGGTAAAGCCGCTCGCCAAGCCTCCGGCAACCGATCATCGCCATCACGATCGCGGCGGCGAGGGCGAGACCAATCAGTATCTCGCTGTAATTGCCGTTGAACCAGACAATCGTCGCGTCCCACATTCCCTGAAGCCATTCGCGCATCGACAGTTCGGCGACCTTGTCGATCGCCTCGGTGAGTTCGCTTGGTTGAGTCATATTCCCGTTTCAGGCTGCTTTTTTCGCGGTATCGGCCGGTTCGACCAGTTCATCGAGGAACGCTATCAGGCCGCGTTCGTATCGCGGGAGATATTTGGTCTTGCGGGGCAGTTGCAACCCCTGAAATAATCCGGCGCGCCTTGCTTGCAGATTTCGACGAGCGCCGGATGGACATAGGATTTGCGGCTGATCGGACAACCGAGCCGCCGCTAACTCGCTGCCGTCAGGCCTGACCTGTCGGCACGAGTTTCGGCGTTCCCGGCTCGCTGACCTGGTCGGCCAGCGGCTTCCAGGCGGCGGCCTTGCGAAGCCGCGCGAGGTAGGTGTCGAGGCCGATCTGTACCGCGACCAGAATCCAGAAATAGGGCTGATAGGCGATACCGACAAACAGCGAGCCGAGCAAATAGACCAGATGCGCGTTCTGCAGCGCTGTCGCCAAGGGCGAGACCCATTGAAACCCTTCGGGCGCCCTCTCGCCGCGATAATGCCGTCGCAGCCATTCCATCCGCAAAATGCCGATCCCGTGGATCGCAAGCCATAGCGCCAGCCCGAACCAGCCCTGTTCGCCGAGCATCTCGAAATAAGACGAGTGGAAGGCGCGCGATTGATCGGTATGAACGCGCGTGCTCATCGTCTGACTGGGCCCCGATCCGCTGACGGTGGTGGTTGCGACACTGATGCGGTTGGCGCGGTACGAATCGAACCCGCCGCCGAGCGGATGTTCCTGCGCGAATTCGAACGTCCAGCGCCACACAGCGAGCCGCGTCGATGCGGAACTGTCGGCCTGATAGCCGCCGATCGTCTCCATTCGTTCGGAGAAGGCCGACGGGACGAACGGCAAGGCGAGGACACCGGCGAGCGCCGCGCCGCCGATAAACAGGCTCTTGCGCTTGGAATCGCGCAGCATCAGCACGAAGAGCAGCGCCGCGCAGACAAGCCCGGTGCGGGCCTGCGTTCCGATCGGAGTAAGCAGGCAAGCGCCGATCAGCGCATAGCTGAACAGCTTCACCCGCCAATCGGGCGGAAATATACTCCCCCATTTGGTAAAATAGAGAATGATCGGGATCATCATCACGGCCGCCGTCGACAGCGTCGAATCCTCGTAGATGCCGCTGTTGTTGTCGACCATCATCGCAAAGCTGCCGTAGCCCGAGCCGCCGAGGGCGGTCTTGATGCCCGCGCCGATAATGATCGCCGCGAGCGACAACGTCATGAACAGCATAACCGCCTCGATGCGCAATTTCGTGCGTAGCGCCAACGGCAGGAATATCGCGAAGATCAGCGCCTTCGACGCCCAATCCCATTTCTCATACGCCTCAACCTGGAATTCGGCGATATAATAGGTCGTCAAGCCACAATAAACGAGCAGCACGAGCATCATGATCTGGCGCGCGCCGACGCGCATATCGTCCTTCCTGTCGGCGACGAGCCATGCGCCGATGGCCAGCATGAACATCAGCATAGACACTGGAATCGAGGGCAGCAGGATATAGGTGAGCCGCTGCGGCGAAACGATGTCGATATAGATATAGGCAAGAATGAAGAGAAACGGGCGTTTGAGGCCGAGCACGAGGAGCGCGCCCAGAAATCCCATAAATCCGAGTTCACGCATCGGGATCGCCTCTCGCTCCGCCGCGCGCGCGCGGCCGGCCGAGAATATCGGTGTCCGGCGGGCCAGGCCTGACGCCGTCGCTATCGAGATCGGGCCGCGCAACCAGCCGCCAGGCGGCGATCAGCAGCAGCGCATGGCTCAACGCTAGCGAAAAGGTGTCGATCATCGGTTCGGTCAGACTCCGGATGGCGGTGCCCGTCCCATTTACTCGCCAGCGGTTGACGGGCCGTTAAGCAGTCTTGCCGGTCAATTGTCGTTGGCCGCCGGAGCGTCGCGGGGGCCGGCATTGCTGCGGACGTGCGCTTCCACCGCGCCGACATCGAGCAGGTCGTAGCTGTAGGCGGTATCGGCGTTGGTGCGATCACGAGGGTCGAAAACACTTTCAGCCTCGTTCTGCGTGATTTCCGCCCGGTTCAACAGCCGGTTACCCGAGGCGCGCACAAGGCCTTCTCCACGACTCTCGGCATCGTCGGGATCATAGTCGCTGACCTCCGCGGCAAGACGGCACGCGTCCGGCGAGTTCCGCGCGATATAGACGTTATTTTCCAGCAGCAATTGGCCGCCGCCGGTGGCCGACGATGCCCATCCGAAATTGCGCCCCGAACAACCTGCGCCGGGCCGTCCCCAATTGGCGACGACGTTGTTGAAGAAATGAATCTGCGAGAACGACGCCGCGCGTGGGCTGCGCCGGAATATGTTATCGAACAGATTGCCGTACATCGTAACGCGCATATGTTCGGGCAGTTCTTCGGAGGCCAGATCCCGCGCCGCCCCGACCAGCACGCCGAAATAGGAATCGCGGAAAATGTTGTGCGATAGGGTTACGAGATCGCCGCCGTCGTCATGGGCATCACCGCGCCGACCGCCGGTCCAGACTGCCACGCACTTGCCACCACAGCGTTCGAAGAGATTATGGTCGATCCAGACGTTGCTCGATCGCCCCCGAATCATCAGGGGCACGCCGCACCCGAGTGTATCGGCTGGCCGCTCCGGGTCGCTGCATGTTGCATCCCCGCCAGCAGCAATTGCCCTTTCACTCGTAAAGGCGAGATCGCGTACAATGACATTGCGAACATTTTCGATCAGGATGCCGAGCCGGCCTTGTGCTGCGATGACTACCGGCGCTTCCCCAATCGCGCGAGGACGGCCATCAATGGCGGTATCGTCGCCAACACGCAAAGGAACCGCGAGATCGATCGTTCCACGCGCTGCGAAAACGATGCGCAACGGACCCTGGCGTTCGGCGCAAGCCCTGAGCGACCCGGGCGGCGGGCGACGGGGATCGTCATCAAGATTGGTCACTTCGCAGGTACAGGATGCCTCGGTACAGCGTATCGCGACGTCGCGCCCGAAACCTACCGGCGCGCCACTCATCGTCGCGGCTAGCGCCTGCTCGCTTGGTTGTGCCGAACAGGCGGCGGCCAGCACCGCCAACGTCACAAGAAAGAGTCTCACCGGCTTTGCTCCCCGTCGAACATCGGTAAAACCCTCCTTAACCATTTCCCAATGCATCGCGTAATTGGCCAATATTATTGACGGCTAAGCCCTGAACGAGTCATGAAGTTCTCCAACTGCCCGGAACTCGCTCTAAACGCGGCGTTAAGCAGTTCGTGGCAGGGTTATGCGCATGCGTATCCTTCATATTCTCGATCATTCGATGCCGATGCACAGCGGCTACAGCTTTCGCACGCGTGCGATCCTCAAGGCGCAAATCGCGCGCGGCTGGGATGTTGCCGGGGTTACCGGCGCGCGCCACACCGAGACGGGACCGCCCATCGAAACTATTGATGGGCTGACCTTTTTTCGCACCGACCATGCCGGATCGACGACATCGCCGATTCGTGAATGGCGCGAAATCGCCGCGCTCGCCGAGCGCACCGACGAGGTTGCCGGAGACTGGCGGCCCGACCAGCTCCACGTCCATTCGCCGGTGCTCAACGCGCTCGCCGCGCTGCGCGTCGCGCGCCGCCGTTCTTTACCGCTGATTTACGAAATTCGCGCCTTTTGGGAGGACGCCGCGGTCGGCAACGGTAGGCGCACCGCCGCGTCGCCGCTCTATTGGGCAACGCGCATGCTCGAGACGCATGCCGCGCACCAGGCCGATGCCGTCGCGGTGATCTGCGAAGGGTTGCGGCAGGATCTGATTAAGCGCGGGGTATCGGGCGACAAGATCATCGTGGCGCCCAACGGCGTCGACATGAGCCTGTTCGGCGATCCGCCGTCGGCCGATACGGCGCTCGCACGCCAGATAGGGCTAGTCGGCGGCGATGTCGTCGGCTTTATCGGCAGCTTTTACGATTACGAGGGGCTCGACGACCTGATCACCGCCATGCCCGCGCTGGTAATTGCAAGACCGCAGGCGCGATTACTGCTCGTCGGCGGCGGACCGATGGACGCTGCGCTGCGCGCGCAGGCGGCGCTCTCGCCGGTCGCCGACCGCATCCACTTTGCCGGCCGCGTTCCACACACCGAAGTCGAGCGCTATTACAGTCTGATCGATATTCTCGCCTATCCGCGCAAAAAGATGCGGCTGACCGAGCTCGTCACGCCGCTCAAACCACTCGAAGCGATGGCGCAGCGGCGGCTGGTCGCGGCGTCCGACGTCGGCGGCCATCGCGAACTCATCGAGGACGGTGTGACCGGCACCCTGTTCCCGCCCGACAACCCAGCCGCCCTCGCCGCCGCGCTCGCCAAACTGTTCGCCAGTCGTGGAAATTGGGACCAACGGCGTGAAACCGCACGGCAATTCGTCGAGACCGATCGTAACTGGTCGTCAAACATTTCGCGTTATGCCCCCGTTTACCAAAAGCTCACGGGCAAGGCGGTTTGACCATGAATACGACCATCGACGCGCTCAAATCTCGCGTTTCCCTTCCGAACTTCGCGGCGCGGCTACCGAAAATTCCGGTCGCTTCGGCGATTTCCGGGCTGATCGTCGCCGCGTTGATCCTGATGACGCCCAACAGCTGGTTCGAGGCGTTCATCATCCAGACCGGGCTGCCCGATCTGGTCGCCGCCGCCGCGCCGCCGCTCGGCGCCAAGGCGCGCATCGTCTTCGCGTTGATCGCGGCTGTGACGATTACCGTCGTGGCGTGGACGGTGCTCAAGATGATCGTCGACGGATCGCGGCGAAAGGCGGCTTTTGAAGACGGCATCGATGGCTATCAGGACGACTATGCGCCGGCCATCCGCCGCGCGGACGCCCATCCCGACGCCCATCCGCGCCGACCGCTGATGGCCGGTCACGATCTCGGCGAGCCGCTCGAACTCGTCACGCTCGCGCCCGATGACGAACCGGCGGCTCAAGACGGCCCGACGACGGCGGGCATCGTTGCGGAGCCGGAATCGTTCAGAGATATCCCCGAAATTGCGGAAACCCTTCCTACCTCGGTGTATGCTGAAGCCGCGTCGGAGGCGCCCGCAGGCCAAACCGGCGAGGAAGATCACATTCACGACGATCCGGTCGATAGCGAGCCGGCGTTCACCATTCCCTTGCGCGCACGCACAAGCGCCTCGGTCGCCCGTCCCGCCGCGGAAACGGCCGAAGCCGCGCCCGCCGACGAACCGGTTGCGGCGGTGGCGACTGTCGCCTCACACGCCGACGACTACCGCAGCGATATCGCGGCGCTGATCGACCGGCTCGAAGCCGGACTCGACCGTCGCCGCACGGGCGCCGCCGCCAAGACGACCGTCGATCTCGGCAATGTCACGCCGCACCCTGGGGCGCAGCCCGGTCACCGCGACGCCGAACTGCGCGAAGCGCTGGCCGCGTTGCAGAGCCTCACCGCCAAGGGCGCGTAAAAATGGGGAGGAGCGCAAGCCCCTCCCCTCTTCTCTCGTCGAGAACCCCGACGAAGGCTAAGCGGCCTTCTTCTCTTCGCCGCGATTGGCGCGGAGCCATTCGAGGACGTTTTCGGGCGTCGATTCGACATAGGGATCTTCGTCGGCGCCATCGTCGTTGATGCCGGGTTCCTCGAACCAGCCGACGATCTCACCGTCTTCGACGACCATCGCGTAACGCCACGAGCGCTTGCCGAAGCCGAGATGGTCCTTCTTGATCAGCATGCCCATGCGGCGCGTGAAATCGCCCGAACCGTCGGGCAGCATCTTGACCTTTTCAAGCCCGAGATCCTTCGACCATTTGTACATGACGAAAGCGTCGTTGACCGAGATACAATAGACCTCGTCGACGCCGAACGCCTTGAGATCGTCGTAATAGCGCTCGAATGCCGGGCACTGCTCGTTCGAACAGGTCGGCGTGAAAGCACCGGGCAGCGAGAAGACCACGGTCCGTTGATCGGCGAACAACTCGCCGGTCTTGACGTCCTGCCAGCGGAACGGGTTATCGCCGGCGAGGCTGTCGTCGCGCACGCGGGTTTTGAGGGTAACATTGGGGACTTGGCGTCCAAGCATCGATCATTCTCCAGTGATGAAATTGGGTTGCGGAATACACAGCATCAATGAGCGAGAAGGCCTTCGCGTTCCAACGGAATTTGCGATAGAGAGTAAGTTATGTAATCGATCAATAGAAAATTATTGATCGATATGTGCGATTTTCGCACTAGACGATCGGGCCGCTGGCGTCGCCGCGAACGAACTGATCGACATAGGGATTGCCCGAGCCGTAGAGCTTGTCGCGCGGCCCGCTCCAGACGATCCGCCCCTGATAGAGCATCGCGACGCAATGGGCGATCTTGCGCGCCGAAGCCATATCGTGGGTGATCGTCACCGCGGTGATGCCGAGTTCCTGGACGAGCTCGACGATGAGATCGTTGATGACATCGGCCCTGATCGGATCGAGCCCGGTCGTCGGCTCATCGAAAAAGACGATCTCGGGTTGGGCGGCGATCGCCCGGGCCAGCGCGACGCGCTTTTGCATGCCGCCCGACAGTTCGCTCGGACGCAGGTTGAGAACCTCTTCGCCGAGGCCGACGCGAGCGAGTGTCTCATGCGCGATACGCCGCATCTCGCGCGTGGCGCGACGGCGGCCCTGGGTCAGCGCGAAGGTGACGTTGCGCCAAACCGGCAGCGAATCGAACAGCGCGCCGCCCTGAAACAGCATCCCGAATTTGGAGCGGGCGCAATCGCGCTCGT